>CP009219.1 GCA_000746585.2 Rickettsiales bacterium Ac37b | reverse complement strand
AAAAAATCGAAAGTCCCCCGCGGGGGACTAAGTTAATGCGCTTATAATAATTATAAGAAAAAGCTTATTCATACTATTATTGATTATAAATAAGAACCTCATCACCAGAGAAAGTTGACATAGTTGATCAAATTATCTAAAATCATGATTTTAAATCAACTAATAAATATGACTCCGATGAATCAACTGCATAAATTATCTCAAGAAGTAACTACCATCAGACAACCAAAATTAGCAGCCACTTATGTGGCAGAGTTACTTGGTATAACTTTACAAGGATTACATAAACAGCTTAAGAGCTTAGGTGTTCAATGTCCTAAATTAGCCAATAAATCATACATAACTCATGCTATTGCACAAAAATTATTTAATATAGATTTTAAACAGCAGAAAATTGCTTTTCAAATAGTGAAAGGTGGAACTGGGAAAACAACTAGTTTGCATAATATTAGCTGTGCTGCAAGTTTATATGGTGCAAAAATTTTAGCTATTGATTTAGATCCTCAAGGAAACCTAACAGATGCTTTTGCGTATGATCCGTATGAGTCACCTGTTTTAATTGATATTATAAATAAGGAAGCAACCCTAAAGGAAGCTATTATTAATGTTGAAGAGGGTATTGATTTATTACCTAGTAGAATTGAAAATGTTATTTTGGATAGTAAACTTGCTATGAGCAAGGCCCCTTTAGATAAAATATTAAGGCATATTTTAGCGCCTATAGAAAATGATTATGATTTTATTTTTATTGATTGTCCTCCTATGATGGGTCATTCAGTGACAGCTGCTACTTTATATTCTGATTCGCTGGTAGTACCGTTAAATCCTGATAAATTTAGTGCCAAAGGATTAAAGATCTTAAAAACCGAATTATATAATATTAATAATCAATACGAACAAAATATAGAATATAAGGTCTTCCTAAATAAGTATAATGGTAATACAATACTTTCTGATAAAGCCATTCAAACTACTATTGCGGCTGAAATTAATTCGGGGAATGCTCTCACTACAGCAATACGCCATACTCAAGAAATACCAAATATTACCGATATGGAATGTAATATGTTTAGTGCGCTTAAGAATTCTTTGGTACGCGACGATTTTGATGCTTTAACAAGAGAATTGCTTAATATTAATATAGATTCAAAAAAGAAAAATAGGATGTAAATCATTATGCCTAAAATCGATGAAATCAAAAATAATCAATCTTCTAAATCTTTTAAGAAAAGAGAATACAGGCCTTGGAATATTGATGGTAATAGTATCTCTCCTGACATGGAGAAATCCAAAGATAAATTTATGCAAGGAATTATTAAAGATATCAGAGAAGCTGAAAAATTATTTAATGAAATCCAAAACGAGAAAAAGCAGAAACAAATTACTATGACTAACGTTGATACTATTCTTGAAGTGGACTGTAGTATTATCAAAAATTGGGAATTTCATGATCGTCCAGAAGGTGAATTAGGTGATATAGAAGGGTTAGCATCCGAATTTAAAGAAATTGGTCAGCAACAGCCCTGTATAGTGAGAGAATTATCAATAAATAACCAATATAAATATGAACTCATTGTAGGTGAGAGAAGATGGCATGCAGCTAAAGTAGCCGGCCTGAAGTTAAAAGTTATTGTTAAAAAGCTCAGTGATCAGGAGGCTGCCATTATTCAAGCATCAGAAAATTATAATCGTAAAGATTTATCTGATTATGCACGTGGTATGAGCTATAGTAAATTAATTGATAATAATATTATTACCCCAAAAGATCTTGCTGAAAAACTAGGCATTAGCAAACAGCAAATTTCACGGCTGCTTTCTTTTGCAAAAATACCGGTTGAAATTACCTCTCAAATTCAGGATATGTCAAAAATAAGTAGCAGAACAGCAGAACAAATCAAACAATTAAGTAGCAAAGGTAGTAACTATACAGAAGCTATCATCTCTCTTGCTGATAAGCTCAGAAATGGTGACATAGGACAGGAAAAATTACAGCTTTTAGTTGAGAAAAAAATTCAAGCTATCCCTGCAAAAGAAGTTGGTAGTAATAAAATTTTTAATCCAGATGGAGAACATCTATATACTATAAAGGAAGAGAATAACATCCCTGCTTCTATTATTTTCTCTAAAAAGGTAATGACGATGTTTAATGAAGAACAGATAAATATTAATCGTTTAAACCAAATGCTTCAGATTTTCTTTGCTCGATCCTAGGGTTCTTAGCACCTACCTAAATTATAAAAGTCCCCCGCGGGGGACTTCTTAAAAATGTTTTTACTATAGTTAAATTAGCCTAAATACCTATCTTATAGCTTAAGAAGATTATAGTCTACAAATATAGTGTTTATTCCATTAGTCCATACAGGAAGATATTTATGGCTTCTTAATAACTTTAGGTCTAAATTTTTGATAATTCACTGCAGAAAGTATTTGAAGATCATATCCTTCTATATCAGTAGAAAGTAAATCTATACCATGAGGAAAATTATCATTTAGTATCTCATTTATATTATAGGCCTCAACCTCTATTGTTTTGATATTTTTACTAGCTTGAGCCATACTCTGCATTTTTTCTGCTTGGACTTCTATGAGAGAACTTAAATTCTTATGATAGTTAACATAAAAATTTTCTTTTCCTGATTTCTTATCAGTTACAACTCCACAAATAAGTTTATCATTAGGCCTAATTCTTTTAAAATGCCTACTAACGCAATATCATCTCCGAATTGGCCATATTGTTCAGCAAAAATAGGGGGAGGATTTGCTTCTATTTTTTCTGCAGGTAAATAAGATGAACCATTATAAATATACAAATTTTTATATTCAGAAGCTTCGGACATAGAGATACATAACATAACTGCTAAAAATATTTTGAATATCATACGTAACCTATTTATAAAAATTTGTATAGCTCCTATCTTCTTATAATATACAATTTTATTATTGTATAGAGGTTTTTGCAAAAGATGATTGCTTTAAATATGCTTCAATAACTTCTTCAGGTGATCCTTTAGCAATTATTTTGCCTTTATTTAATAGTATTACATGACTACAATATTTCTGTACAGCTCCTAAATCATGCGAAGAAAGTATTACTATTCTAGATTTAGTAAATAAATAATCCAGCCGTGCTAATGCTTTTTGTTTAAAAGATTCATCACCTGCACCGATTACTTCATCTAAGATCAAAATATCTGGAGGTAGATGAGTTGATATAGCAAATGCTAACCTTAAAAACATTCCAGTAGAATAGGTGCGCATAGGCAAATGTATAAATTCAGTAAGTTCTGAAAAATTAACAATCTCTTCTATAGCTTGTTTTGCTTTAGTATATGTATAACCCATGAAAACAAGCCTAAATATAATATTTTTGATCCCACTTACATCAGGATCCATGCCTAAAGAAAAATCAGTTAAAGATTGTATTTTACCTTTTATAAAGATGTTACCTTGGGTAGGGCTATATATACCTGACATCAAACGTAATAAACTTGTTTTACCTGAGCCATTATGACCAATTATACCTATTCTTTGGCCATCTTTTATCTCTAGTGATATTTCATCTATAGCTTTAACACATGCTTTGTTAGAAGAGTAGCCTATTTTTCCACCAATAAGACCTTTAACCTTCTGAGTAAGGGCTACTTGTAATGAATGAGAGCCAATATCTAAAATAGGGTAATCCAGAGATACATTTTCAAGAATAATCATAGTTAATTACATCCAAAATACAATATTTTTAGAGAACTTTTTATTTACTAAAAATGATATAAATATCAAAACTATTACCCAAATAAACAAAGAAAGATATGATAAGTATAATGTAGAACCTCCTAGAAGAGGGGTTCTCCATATGTCTAATATGGCAGCAAAAGGATTGACGTATAGATAGTTTATATATTTTTCAGGTATTGTGTTAGTTTCCCACATTATAGGCGTGAGTAAGAACACAGATTGCATTATAATATTTATTATTTGTATAAGGTCTCTCAATCGTACGCATAGCATTGCAAGTGTATAAGACACGAATACTAGAAAAAGGAGAGTTAAAATAACACCAGGTATAAAATATATATCAAGATTTAAGCTGGTATAAGGTGACCATAAAAATAGCCCAATTATTATTGGAATATTATATAAGAAGATAATGATATTTTTGTAAATATGTGCAAAAATAGATAGAGATAAAGGTAATTTTTGATTAATATATAGTCTAGCATTTGCTACAAAAACACCTGTACTTTCATTAACTGTTTGCGCAGCAAACATATAAATAAAATGGCCAATTCCTACATATGGTAAATATTTAGCTACAGGTATTTTCCAAATTAAAGACCATATCACTCCTATTATACACATATTAATGAACATAGAAATTGAAAGCCATACTTGACCTAACTTAGACCTAGCAAATCTACCTCTTAGAGTAGATAAACCTAATATATGTATTATTCTCCATTGAATTATTCCTTCATAAAAATCATGCAACATCAGTAACTCTTTTAAATAATTCAGTATATTTATTACCTATATCTTGCCAGTTAATTTTTATTGAATTGATCAACTCAATATTTTTACTTCTTAAGCTTGCATTAGTAAGCATATTCATAATAGTTTCTACTGCCTTATCTAAAGTAAGTAAGTCAATACACATAATTTCTAATGACTTATTACAATCATCTTCTAGTTCTAGCATATGCCTTCCTATATGAGATAATGAGGGTACTCCCACAGAAGCTGATTCAAACATTGGATAAGTTCCTAGTCCTCCCTCAACAAAACTCGGATGCACCGCTAAATCAGAGATAGCATATATATAAGCATGTTGTTCAGTTGTTACTCTATTCATTTCAAAAATACACCCATAAGCCCAGGGATACTCTCTAAAAAACCCTTCAGGAACAAAACCGGTAAAAATAAACTTGAAGTCAAAAGAATCACTATAATTTTCTATAATTTTATTCAATACTTTGAAGAGGCTGCCAAAACCTTTATAAGGACGGTACTGTGTAGATATAATTATTATTTTAGACTCTTTATGTGAAGCTTTAGTAATTAACCTATGTAAAATGCATTTGTTCAATTCTTGTCGTATAACAGCAAGATTCGCTTTTTTAAATGCAAATAATAATAAGTTTGTTAAATAGTTTCTATTATCTGTATTGTCTTGGTGCCCTGTATTCCAGTAAGTTTTGATATTATCTATAGTAATATTTTTATCTATAATAAAATTACTGTAATCCGGTGAACCATTCTTCACTAAGTTTACTTTCTCTTTATCTATATTTAGAAAATCAACTAGAAAATTTCTATTTATTAATGATTGAGTAATAATCACATCAGCAGTTTTTAAGCCTGCTTTCATGTAAGAAAGACACATAATTTTTTGCATAGCATCAAAACCACTATATTCAAAAACAAATGGATCCCAAAAAGAAATTATTAATTTCTTTGCAAATAATTTACCAAAAATTCCAAACATAGGAATAGGAATCCAGATAGTTTCAGCTTTAGGAGCAGAGAATATATATTTAATAAATGCTTTTAATAAAAAAGCCCAAAAGGATATTTTAAACAATATTAAACTTAGTCTTTTAACTATTCTACTTGTTTTTAAATCTATTTTTTTTGAATACCACCCCACAGGTGTTAAAGTTAAGGTTTGAGCCTTTATTTTTTCACTTAATTCTCCTGTGGAAATTTCATTTATTAAATGTCTACCAACTATAAGATGGTAAGTAATTGTACTTGTATTTTTGATTATGTTTTCTATAGTTTCTGCAATCCCTTCTCCTTTCCAACCAGCAGTAGGTGGTAATGGAAGCAAAATTGTAACTTCTGTATTATTTTTCTTGCTTAAGGTATTGGTCATAATATCTCAACTAACATGCTATAAAATTTCTATCAATTGTCCTTTTTAAAATTCTTTATTAAATCTAATGTGTCTTCCCAATTTTTAAATCCTAAGGCTCTATCATCGATAAAACAATCGACAGTAATTTTCCCTAAGTGAATACCATCATACTCAAAACCATTATCTTCTAACCATTTTTGAGTCATTTCTAGCTCTGCCCAGCTACGTGCACTATAGATGATTACCTTATGTCCTTCTTTTCTAATTTTGCGTAAAGATTCAGCAGCCCCAACTATAGGTTTAGCTAAACTTCTGGAAAATGTTTTCTCTTCAGAACATAATACTCCGTCCATGTCAATGGCAATGATCATAAAATATATCTCTCCTACATCTTGTCATTAATACTCCTGCCTTCCAATTATAAGGAATATGCTCAATAGATTTACTAAAAAATTCGTTTATAATCCACGTAGGCATATCAAGCCCACAATATAATGAGTGAGTCACTCCGCCACCAAACCTCGGGTTTATTTCTATAATTATAGGGTTATTCTTACTACAAAAAAACTGTAATGTAATAGGGCCAAACCAACCAGGAATACTAAGTATTGTTTTTGTAATATCAATAATGGAATCATTTTTCCTTGATATAGATTTATTCACTATTCCAGCTTCTATTTCTATACGCTGTCTTGTAAGTATATCGATTATATTACCATCATTATCTACATAAGCGTCTACCGTATATTCATCACTATCAATAAAGTCTTGAATTAAATATTCATCCAAATCAACTCTTTGACTAAATATCTGTAAATCTTCTTGATTTTTAATATATGAAATACCTTTTGCAGCATATCCAAGTTTCGGTTTAGCAATTTTAGGAAAGCTAGTACTGTTTATAGGGTGATTTATATCGTTTTCTTTAAACCAGTGTTCAGAAAGTATTTTATCATTCATGATATAGCATAAATTATACTCTGAAACTACAGCCATACATCCTAAATCTTTAAGCTCTTTTTTAATCGATGACAAAACAACAGTTGCACTATCCATTGTTGGGATAACAATATCTATCTTATTTTCTACAATAAAAGATATTAAAAATTTTTTAAAATTGATATCATTAAATTTAGGAGATTTTATTACGTTAGCTACTTTACCAATCGGACAAAATTCATCTAATTCAAAACTAAAGAATTCTAGTTCTATTGACTGTTTCTGCCCAGCTTTGATAAAATATTCTAATAAACTTAATAATTTCCCAGCACCTAAAAACAATATCTTTAATTTTTCATGGGTCATAATTTATCTTATTATTTAAGCGAATATTGACAGCGTTATATTACAAAGCTAGGCTGTTAGATAACAGTTTTATGTAATACAAGTCAATAGTATTTTGATATCAATTGAATAAATAATTATGGTTTTTGTATAATACAAATTTAGTAGGAGAAATTGAAATGCCCTTCATGCACGGTACACAGGAATATTTATTAAGTAATCTAACAACTGCTAGAGACTTTTTTAATTGGCCATCATTATTAAAATTTGATCTCTCTATGGCACATAAACCAGGATTAAATTTAGAATTCGGAACTGCTGGTGGATCATCTATAAATTATTTGGCTCAACAAGAGCCTTATAGTATTTTTCATGGATTCGATTCTTTCTATGGCCTTCCTGAGGCTTGGTACTGTTGGCCGGCTGGATATTTCTCCTTAAATGGAAATCTACCCGCTGTTGAGAAAAATGTAAAATTACATAAAGGTTTTTTTAATGAAACCCTTCCTCAATTCCTTGAACTTTATAAAGATAATGTACGCTTTCTGCATTTAGATGCAGATTTATATAGCTCAACAAAATACGTATTAGATAAATTAGCTGATAGGATTCAGCCTGGTACAGTAATTGCTTTTGATGAATATTGGAACTATCCTGGTTGGAAAGAACATGAATATAAAGCTTTTCAGGAATTTGTCGGTGAAAATTATGTAGTCTATCATTATATAGGTTACGCTTCAGAAACAAATTTACAAGTCAGCGTAATGATAGATCATATTGGCCAACCATCTAAGTTAGAAGTAGCGTTATTAGTATAACCAACTCATTAATGACCCGTTGAATTTAGCTTAATCTCCGGGTCATTAATACTATAATAAAACCATTTGAATTTGTATACTCAGTTAGCTATTCGCTATATATATGAGATATATTCTTCTTTGTCATTACCGCAAAAGTATTCTTATCCGGGACAAGAAAAAATAATTACTTTTTTCACCTCTCCCCTAGGGAGGGCCGTAATGGAGAGGTGAAAAACATATTATATTTTTTATATAGTAAATATCTCATTTCCTTAATAATTTATAAATTAATTTTTTACTATATGCTACTCCTTTATTTTCTACATAAATGTGTATTAAATAAGTAATTATGGCTATTTCGATCATCGATATTAAAAATCCAGCTAAGACTGAGTTAGTAACTCTTACTATTAAAAAAAATATAGAATATGCACCAACACCGTGTACTAGATAGAGTGGATATGAAATATTGGCTAATGACTCCAGTGTCTTTGAATACGGAATTTTTTCTTCTGTAAATAGTAGGACTAAAAAAAATAAAAATACGTAAACGTGATTAGCAAATATATAATCTGCAGTAATAATTTCAAAATTATGAGATAAACAATATTTATTTGTAATAAACAAAACCGAAATTACTAAAGCAGTCTTCTTGAAACTCCATCCATGATATTTGCAATTAAACAATGAGGTTCCAATAAGCATTAGCGTAATAAATGAACCATTATGTCCAAAAATTTCCAGCATTTTGGAGGTTTGAAAGAGTTTTCCAAAATAGGCTGCGATACAAAACAAAAAAGCAATAGTAACTAAGCATGTTGCTTTTTTATGAAGTGATACAAACCCCATAAAAAAACATAGTATATAAAAATGTATTTCTATTTCTAGCGTCCATAATGAAGGATCAACAAATTGATAGTGTAAAACATCTCTAACTAAAAACATATTTCCAAATGTTGTTTTAATCCAATTAACAACTGAAAAATCAGAATTATAATATCGCTGCGATAAAAATAAAATAATAGATGTCATTATAGTAGTAATAATAACTACTGGATAAATTCTCAGGATTCTCCTAATCAAAAATTCTATTTGTGTCCCCTTTTCCATGGAAAGTGGTATAACAAAACCGCTAATAAGAAAAAAAAGTCCAAGTCCAAAATAGACTTCTCGAAAATCAAACGGCAAAATTTTATTCTTTAATTCCATTATTTGTGTAGTAATTGATGGTGCTATATATCCTTCTATCGCAGGTTGGAACACTATATCAGCGCTACCATTTGGATTATGTAGAAATCTAAGCCAATGTATATAAACTATTAATAAGCAGGCTATACCACGAGCAATTTGCAAAAAGCATAGCCTGTTTTTCATTTTGGTAATCCTTTTGCATTTAATTCATATTATTATTTAAATTTCTTTAATTTTAAGGAACAGATCTGATCCATGATATATTCTTTAGTATTTTTTATTTTTTAAAAATTGTCTAATGTAATCACAGATATTTATTACATCTTCTTCCAATAATTCAGGATAACTTGGCAAATTTACTCCTCGTTTACTAAGAGATTCAGCAACTGTGAAATGCTGGTTAGTTTTTATATATGGTAGAGTATGGGCAGGAGGAAATAAAGGACGTGTTTCGATATCAGACCCTTGAAGATACTTTCTTAAAGAATCTCTGTCCTGTTCTGAATCTAAAATAATTGTACACATCCAAAAAGAGTGGGTAGTACCAGGAATTTCATCATGAAATCTTAAAGGCAAAGAAGTCAAGTTTTCTCTATACCAATCAGCAATCTTCTTCTTATTTCTTATAATCTCATCTGCTCTCTCTAGCTGCGCTAGTCCTATCGCAGCACAAATATTTGTCATACGATAATTATAAGCTTTTTCATCATGCCAATATTCTATTTCTTTTGATACTCCTTGTGCTTTTAAATGCTTTGCTCGTTCTATAATAGCTTTATTCTGGCTTATAACCATTCCACCTTCTCCAGTAGTAATAGTTTTATTTCCAAAAAAGCTAAAAGTACCTATATCACCAAATGTACCCACATGTTTACCTCTGTAATAACTACCAAACGCTTCAGCGCAATCTTCTATCATTAATAGATTATTTTCCTTACAAATGACAGTAATTGTAGCCATATCACAAGGTAATCCATAAAGATGTACCACCATTATAGCTTTAGTTTTTGGAGTTATCTTACGCAATATATCGTTAGAATCCATTTGTAAAGTATGCTCTAAAGAATCTACAAATATAGGTGTAGCTCCACTTTGAATAATAGTATTGATAGATGCAATATAAGTTAAGGTAGGTACGATTACTTCATCCCCAATTCCTATATTTAGGGCTTTTAATCCTAGATGCAAAGCTACAGTACCATTTGTAACAGTGGTTGCATAATTAGACTTTGTATAACAGCAAAATTCTTTTTCAAATCTTTCTATAAACTCTCCTTTAGATGAGATCCAGGAAGAATCTAGACACTGATTCACATATAGCTTCTCGTTTCCATTTAGCCAAGGTTTATATACAGGTATTATTTTATTCATAATAATTAAAATATTTAAATCCGTGTTCTTTAGCTAAAGCTTGATGCTCAGCTTCCTTTAAATCATGTAGTATCATTTCTTTCACTAATTCCTTAAAAGATATTTTGGGTGACCAACCTAATTTTGCTTTAGCTTTTGATGCATCGCCTAACAGAGTGTCAACTTCAGTAGGTCTAAAATACTTATGGTCAACTGCAACTATACATTTACCTGTTACACTATCATATCCTTTCTCTTCTATGCCTTTACCTTCCCATACTATGTTCATACCTATTTCTTTACCTGCAATTTCAATAAATTCGCGTACAGAATGTTGTTCACCTGTTGCTATTACAAAATCTTCAGGTGTATCTTGCTGTAACATTAACCATTGCATTTCTACATAATCTTTAGCATGTCCCCAATCTCTCTTGGCATCGAGATTTCCCATATATATTTTCTCTTGTAAGCCTAGTTTAATCCTTCCAAGTCCACGAGTAATTTTTCTTGTTACAAATGTTTCACCACGCAGAGGTGATTCATGGTTGAATAATATACCATTACACGCATACATATCATATGCTTCTCTATAATTGGTAGTGATCCAATAAGCATATAATTTAGCAACAGCATATGGAGATCTAGGATAAAAAGGAGTGGTTTCTCTTTGAGGCACTTCTTGAACAAGCCCATAAAGTTCTGAAGTAGATGCTTGATAGAACTTAGTTTTTTTCTCAAGCCCTAACAATCTTATCCCTTCTAGCAGTCTAAGAGTTCCAATAGCATCTGAATTAGCTGTATATTCTGGTTCTTCAAAAGATACCGCTACGTGACTTTGAGCAGCTAAATTATAAACCTCATCTGGTTGAACACTTTGTAAAACTCTGATTAAACTTGAAGAATCTGTCAGATCCGCATGGTGTAGATGCATATTTATTCTTTGCTCATGAGGATCATGGTATAAATGATCTATACGTGCTGTATTAAAAAGCGATGATCTACGTTTTATTCCGTGTACTTCATATCCCTTAAGTAATAAAAATTCTGCAAGATATGCTCCATCTTGACCAGTAATACCTGTAATTAATGCTTTCTTTTGATTATTTTGATCCATTGCTGTATATGTTATATCCTCTTATTTTCTAACTTTTGCTATGAATTATTCATACAAGTAAGGCTAATAATATATTGTTATTTTGTATAATCAACTAAATTTAAAATAAGCCAATACAAAATTTTAGTTTTACATAACATCTCCTCATATAAATTTTTTGTTTTTACCATATCAAAATGAACAAAAAGTTTACTATGGTTCTTAGCACCTAAACAGGCTACATTTGTGGTATTGTTTTTTAAGAAATAATTTCTAATATCTCACCTTAATGATTTATAAATTAACTCTTTATACTAAATCTTGTTTAGAAGACTTTACAGAAGCAATTTTTTATTCATAGCATAAATCCCTATTTATAGATGATAACTATTCTAAAAACTCTCCTAAATCATTTTAAAGCACATTTAATATCTAACTATCAATTCTGTTTTTGTTTATTGAAACATCTAAGATAATTTATCATCTCTTTCTTTCCAAAAAATATATCTTAACACACACATATTTTAAAAAATTTAAAAATTTTCTCTTTAGAGTCTACTTTACCTACAGTAAGTAATAGTGTGTGTTTTATATATTTAAATAATTTAAATATATTTAAAGGGGGTCTTGTAAGGCGCTAAATTGCTTCGAAGCAGCATTTGAATTGTACCCATTTCATAGACGAATTGTACCCATTTCATAGACGAATTGTACCCATTTCATAGACGAATTGTACCCAAAAAATAGTAATGTACCCATTTCATAGGAGTAATTTTGTGAGAGAAAAATGATCTTATTGTACCTAAAGATAATTGACATACGGGTACATTTGTTTTAATGTTTATGGTTTGTTTCTTGATTAATTTTTTGAGTTTAATGATGAAAAGTAGTGAACAAAATAATGAGTTAATAAAACATACAGCTGCAATTCATATTAATAATTCTACTACTACTCTTATTGCTCGTAAATTATTTAATATTCTTCTCAAAAATGCTTTTCATAATTTAAGAAAAAATATTACTCATAAAATTTCATTATTGGAGTTATCAAAATCTATTGGCTGGTCTTCAAATTCACATCCTAATGACGAACTTAAAGAAGCAATACGTTCTATGGTTAGAGAACAAATAGAATTTAATGTCCTGACTAAAGATAAAAAAAATAGATGGGGTATAGTAACAATACTTTCTGGGGCAGATATAGTAGAGGGAGTGCTATATTATAGATATGATACAGTGCTTAGTGAGATGCTAGCTAATCCTACTATTTATGCTAGAATTAATATGGTGATTCAAGGGCGTTTTCGGAGTAAATATTCTTTAGCTTTATGGGAATATTTAACGGAATATTTATGTGTGGAGAAAAGGCCAAAAATAACTACTGAATGGGTTACAGTAAATAATATTAGAAAAATTTTAGGGGCAGAAGAAGAATATTATAATGATTTTAGAAAACTGAATCAAAAAGTGCTATCTTCAGCATTAAAAGAAATAAATAAATTAGGAGATATTAACGTAGATGTAAGTTATCGTAGAAAAGATAGAAAGATTATGTATTTATCTTTTGTAGTACACAAAAAAGAAGAATTATTAGAAAGCAGTATTTCAGAAAACCAAATATTTGCGTTAGAGCATCCAGAAGAAAAAGATGTAACAGAGAATGTTTATATTAAACAGCTTCAGCAAGAATTTCATCTGCCGAAAAGCTATACAAATTCTCTATGCCAAAATGTTGATGATCAAATTTTAAAAAATGCTATTGACGCAGTAAAAGAGTATATGAGTGATAAAAAAATTAAAAATTGTAAAGCAATTGTAAAAAAAGCTATTACAGAAAAATGGGAACCTCAAGATAAGAGTGAGTATAGTAATTTAAATCAATCTCAAAAGATAATTACAGATCTTGATGCTATAGAAAATAATATTATCCATGAAGGATGGAAAGCAGTTTGGAATATATTAAAGCAAAAAATAGATAAACCAAATTTTATAAGTTGGATTAGCAAATTAGAGTTTTCTGATATTAGAGAAAATGTTGTGGAGCTTATAGTAAGAAATAATAGTTTTGTAAGAACCAGAATAGAAAATGAATATGCTGATCAGTTACTGTGTGCTTGGAAGCAATATAATAGTTCTATAAAACAAGTGAAAATTAACTTAGTTAAAGAAAAAGAATGTATAGAAGCATAATTGTATATTAGTCCCCCGCGGGGGACTTTTATCAAGCCTTATGATGCATTATAACTAAAATCTATGATATGAAATAATAAAGAGTAAAAAATATGATCTTGATACTGTATTAGCATGATAATAGATGAGCAAAAAATAGTAAAAGATTTTATAGAAGCAACGTTTCCAGAAGATAAGGAGAGTGATGAACAACAGCCCACCCAATTCAAATAAAAAACTATAAATAACAAGTTAATTTGCTATATATCACTTACTTCTTAAGTTTTCTAGTCTTACTTGCAATAAAATCCATTGTAGCTAGCATAACTCCAGATAGCACAAAAACTACATGTATTATTATCATCCATTTAATATTTTCAGTAGGGTAATTATTAATATTCATAAAACCCTTCAATAAATGAATACCTGAAATTGCAATTATTGAGGCAACAAGTTTTAATTTGAGAGTTGAAAAATCTACAGCACCCATCCATCCTGGTTTATCTTCATGTTCTCCTATGTCAATTTTGGATACAAAATTTTCATACCCTGAAAAAATTACAATGAGCAATAAATTACCAACTAGAGACAAATCTATCAATGAAAGTACAGATAAAATAGCATCATTGGCGGCAAATTTAGTTATATTGCTAAAGCTATGGATTAATTCTAATCCAAAGTTATATAATAAAATTAATAAAGCGCTTACTAATCCTATATAAAAAGGTGCCATAAGCCATCTGCATGTAAATAGTCCTTTTTCAAATAAAATTTCAAATTTTTTTATCATAAAAGCTGATTACCATATATTAACAATTATTCTAATATAACTATCATTAATTAGTTTTCAATATATGCATAATAAATATTATAATTAAATAAAATGGGTATCGAGCAATAATGGTAATAGATACCAGTTTTCACGAGTATGACCAAATAAATAGGCCTTGCTCTATCTGTCTAGTCTCAAATACAACTTAATTTACTATCAGTGGTTATCTTGTTTTATACATAGTCAGATGATTTATAACAATTAGATGTTAAGAACCCTAGTATTAATTTAAGTATATTAGGCAAGGAAGTTAGAGAGGTATGTTAGGATGTGGGGATATAAATATCATAATATCTATTACTCGAAAAAAATCTAATTAGGGTAAGGGACAAGCTAGGATTTAATATATTCTAGAATCTTATCCACTGATTTTGTGGATAGAGATGTTAGTAATTTAGTTGGTAATTGCCTTGGTTATACCTTACTGTGTCAATCTAATATTGATAATGTTTATACCTAAATTTAAAGATGACCAGCTAGTATCTGCTGTAAGTACTGGTAATCCCTTGTTTATAGCTAGTGCTATACAAGCTCTATCTCCAAGTGAGAGTCCATATGCTTTGGTTTGAGGGTAAAGCATGCCTGCTTCTATAGCTTGTAACTCATCAAATAGTACAATTTCTGATACTAATTTACTTAATAAATCTACAATAATATCTTTGGGAATTTTTCTGGCAAGTATTGCGACGACTTCAGAAAAATTTACACTAGAGATGATCGATTCTTTAAGATATCTAGCTACTATTTCTGCACCAGATTCTTTTCTAATCAGAGCTATAAGCGCAGAAGAATCTAGAATATAATTATTCACTTTTTTTCTCTTTCAAGCCTTCTAATTTAGTTTCAGAAAGACGCATTTCTTCCAGCTCACGATTTAAATTTTCATCTTCTGTAAAATATGCGGCTACCAGATTTTGAGCATCACTAATTACTTGCGTAAGTGGCTCAAGATAAATTATTCCATCTTTAAGAGATAATACTAATTCATCTCCCTCATTAAGTGCAATAGCTTTACGTAATGGAGCTGGTATACTAATTCTGCCATTAGCATATACTGAAGTACGATAATGTGTCATAGGTAATAAAGAATTTTCTTGCATAAATTACATTTCAAGTATTAAATAGGAACTTTAACTATATTAAATATAATAACCATATTATATATTATTGTCAAATAAGTAAAATTGTACATATAAAAATATATGTACAATATATAATAATATATATTAATAAAAAATATTGTAATTTTATATTTACTCTATTATTTGGAATAAAGAACTAGTTGCCGCTTGTTTATCAAAAGTTATGGTAGTATCACAATCATATATTTGAACATTTATTATACCAATTAATAAATCAGAAAAATCCCCTTTAGATTCTTCATAATCTTCCAAAGTAGCCCATAAAATATCTAAATTTTCAAACCTAAATTCTTTTATTGAAAGCAGATGCCGAACAGTAGAAGAAATAATAGACCTATTATATTTATAACCCTTTTCTAATACCCATATTAATTCACAAAGTACTATATTATTCAAAAAAATATAGTTTTTTTCTGCAATATGATATTCAAGTAATTGATTGGCCAATTGAGATTGGGTTTCGTCATCTTGCGTTAGATAACGTACTAAAACATTCGTATCAATTCCTATCATAAATTCTATCCTTAATAACCGCATCCATTTCTTCTAAAGAAAGAGATTTGCTTGGTTTAGGCAAAATACCCTTTAAAGATTTTAGAGATTTATTAGCCGGTACGATCATTACATAATCTCCATGCATAATATAATTAATTCTATCTCCTGGCTTTAAATTAAGCTGTGCACGTAATTCACTAGGAATAGTAGTTTGTCCTTTACTTGTAATAAGTGAATCATACATAAATATTTTCCTTTCATATTTATATTGTACATTCTATTATAAATTAAGAGGTAATATATGTAAACAGTGTATATAAACTATATATACATTACATATATAAATATGAAAGGAAAATTATTGAATATCTTACTCTTATAGCAATATTTAAGAATATCTTATTTATTTTAATTTAACTTAAGCACTATGAATCAATTTCTCTATCGCTGGTTATATAACAATTCAAATTCTTTATTGAGTTTCTGGTCGAAACTATAAATTTCACATCCTGAAATTAATGCTTTTGCTATTAATATAGAATCTACTATATGTAAATTTCTAGAATTATATATTTTCAGTCCTTCAAGCAATGTTTCTTTATCTATATTGACAACACCTTTATAAAGAAGTAATCCTGATAAACTATCATATATGTCCTGTTTAGGGACTTTATATACTGAAGAAAGAATAAAAACACACTCAGTTAGTATAGTTTCTAATATAATAATTTGTTTATTGCCAATTTGTACATCTTCAAATAACTTAACTGCATTTGGGCTGTATTCCTGATGATCACCCATTAAATATCGTATTATTATATTGGTATCATATAGGATTATCTTATTGGTCACTCTTTTTACCTATCGAATCTTGCCAAGCTTTTGCTCTTATTTTTTGAAATGATTCAATGGTTTTATTATATTTCTTAAGCGAACCTGCAACATTTCTAACAGGCTTTATTATTACCTGATCGTCTATGATATCAAAAGTAATAACGTCGCTACTTATAAAATCCCTTATTATTTTTGGCAGGGTTACTTGACCTTTACTGGTAATTTTTACTGATCCTGTATGCATATTGTATAATTCTTTACTCAACAATAAAGTAATATAAACTATTATAGTAATGAATCTTAAAAAAGTAAAGTTGTTTAGTTATTTATGTACAAATAAAATTAATTACCTAAAATATTAGGTTTGCAATGTAATGTCCGACAAATTTACTTGTCGGACATTATTTTTATTGTTATGATTAGATTTTTTCTAAAAAAGGTTTTTTATGAATAATAGTTTAACTCGGTTTAATTCAGAAGAACAATCCTTAAGCAAGCATATAGATTTAATTAACAAAGCTAAGGATTATGCCATACGTTCCCATGCTCAATTAACCTTGATAGGCTATCACAAAGACTGGCAATTGTTTGAAAAGTGGTGCACCATAAATAACTTAAGTGCATTACCCTGTCATATTAATACTCTGATCATTTATATTACTGATTTAGCTGGACAAGATTATAAAGTTTCCACTATAGAACGTAAAATTTATGCTATTAATTATATTCATTTTCTTAGCAATCATCTTCTTAACCTTAAAGATAGAGACTTCAAAATAGTATTTAATGGCATTAAGCGTAGTAATGGAATAGCTAAAAAAGGCAAAACTCCTTTATTACTTAGAAGTCTACGTGAAATTATTGCTAATATTAATACTGCCTCTACCAATATAGCTATCAGAGATAAAGCTTTAATCAGTTTTGGCTGGGCATCTGCCATGCGTAGATCCGAAATTGTGGCCCTAAACTGGCAAGATATAAGTTTTATAGATGAAGGAATCACAGTACTTATCAATAAGAGTAAAACTGACCAATTTGGTGAAGGACAGAAAATAGCCATTCTTTATGGCAATAATCAAGAATTATGTCCTGTTAGAAATTTGAAAGAGTGGCATAAAATCTCTTCTCATAATCAGCCTGTTTTTACTTCTATTAATAAAAAAGATGTTATAAGTAATAAGAGATTATCTGATCGGGATATCGCTAGAATTTTAAAAAAACGTCTAGAAGCCATTGGGCTTAATGCTGCAGATTTTGCAGGACATTCACTACGAAGTGGATTTATTACTACTGCTGCCAAACATTCCATACCAGACCACATCATTATGAAACATTCTAGGCATAAAACTGTACAAATGCTTCAAGTCTATACTAGAGATAATTCTTTAATTAAGGATAACCCCACTTCTATGGTAGGATTATAAATAAAGTTTCCTCAGCCGTTTTATTGACAATAAGTAAAATAGCTCTAAACTAGTTTGACTAGCTATATATAAAAGGTAGAATTACAGATGAATATCTGGCAGTTGCAAGAAGCCAAAGCTCACTTAAGTGAAATGGTACGTTTATGTCTTTCAGCAGGTCCTCAAATTTTAACAATCAGAGGTAAAGAAGAGGCTATATTATTATATAAAAAAGAATATGAAAAACTTTTAGGTAAAAAACCTGCTCTTACTGATCTTATGCAAAATTCTCCTCTCAAGGATGTAGAGTTTACCGTAGAGCGTGATAAATCTGAAGATAGAGATTTATGAGTTATTTGCTTGATACTAATATTATATCTGACTGAAACGATTAAATCTAAACCTAATTCAAACGTTATAAATTGGCTACATGGCATAGATAACGAATTGTTATATATAAGCGTTTTGACCATAGGTGAAATCAAAAAAGGAATAGAAAAGCTTCCTGAAGGAGCTAAAAAAATAATATTATTAAATAGCTAGAAAACTCATTGCCAATATGGTTTGGTACTAACCTTTTACCAATTGATGTAAGAGTAGCTGAAAAGTGGGGGCATATTAGCAATGTCTAAACAAACTTTACTTGCTATTGATGGATTAATAGCTGCTACAGCTTTAACACATAACTTAAAATTGGTTACGCGTAATGAGCAAGACTTTAGGATCAGTGGACTAGAAGTTGTTAATCCTTTTAGTTCTTAAGTAACTATATAACTATGCTATGTGCATCTAATTAAGGTGCTAAGAACTCTAGTAATTACCTT
>CP009218.1 GCA_000746585.2 Rickettsiales bacterium Ac37b | reverse complement strand
TTAATTATGTAAATAAACTAAAACGTTAAAAGATGTAACTAATATATTTACATAAATTAACCTTTATTATATGATTCCGATCTAAAACATATAGCTATAGGAAAACAGATATGAAAGAAGTAGATACAAGAGTTAATCCAGAATTAATTAAAAAAGTATTTAGTGCCGTAATGGAATCCACTAATTCGGAGAAGCTTGATAAGTTAGTAGGGTTACTTGATAAAAACAATAATTTTGTAGAAGCATTAAATGGGATTTGTAATGATGATAATATATCCCTTAATATATTACACAATTTAGCTGTAAGTGAGCATTGTAGACATATATTTCCACGATTGATACAGTATTTAGACACTTTTTTGTATAAACAACAAAGTCATGAGGGTAAGACACCTATTATGTCAGCAATTTCTGCAGGTAGATTAGATAATGCTGAAGTATTAGTAGAAGCCCAAAGAAGTGCATTAAAAAAAAAAGGAATGTCTAAAAGTCAAATAGATAAGGAAATAGCTGACACAGTTAATATTCAGGATAATAAAGGGCAGACACCTTTGCATATAGCTGCTCATGCGCATAAACCTGAATATATAACTTTTCTTCTATCAAAAGGAGCAGATCGTGATGTTAGGGACCATGAAGGAGATAATCCAGTTATTAAAGCTGCTAAAGAAATTGATGATAATACGGTTATGATTAGGACTATAGCTAGTTTATTAAGAAATTCTGGAGAACTATATACATATGTACAAAATGACAAAACATTACTAAAAATAATAGAAGATACTTTGAACATTACATGGGGTACATTTCAGGAAAAAGAATTAAAGAAAGCATGTGATAGGAATAAAGGGAAAGGCTGTTCAATAATCTAATTTAAAAATAATTTAAGCTTCTTAAGTGATTGGATAATTATTGTTAGTGCGGTCATCAAATTCTTTAGGGTTATAAGATACCCTACCAATCATCTCATCGATTGAAGCATTAAAATAATCTGCAATTCCACATATTGCTAAGGTACTTAATGTTTTTACACAATCTTCCGATTTAAAGAAATCTGCAAGGAGTTTGTCACTGAATCCTACATTGAGACTTAATCTACTTAACGTAAGGTTATTTTCTATAATTTTATACTTTATGAATGACTTTAAATTATTAATAGCCTGATTAATTTCAAGAGTACCATATTTAAAATTTTTGTTGTAGTAGTGTTTAAAGTCTCTACCAAGTACTTCATCAATTGAACAATTAAACAGAGCTGCAATTTTTAATATTGTTTGAAGCTGTGGAGATGACTTATTACCTGAATTAAGGCTTTTGAGAGTCGGATAGGGTATACTACTTTTTAAAGATAATTCCTTTAAGGATAAATTGTGTTCTAGAAGCTTTCTTTTTATAAAGATTGGAATATTGTTTTTTAGATTTATCATTTGACTGCTATAATTAAATATGTTAGTATCGAGAATTACGACCTGTATTTTTGGTCTATAAAAATAAAAAGATATTTAAAGTATGCTGCGTAGGAATTTTTTACAATATATTTCTACTAAGGGGAGAGTTGTATCAAGATATTGGTAGAGATCTAACTATTTACTAATGATAGGAGGGTATGTGTCTAAAGAAAGAAAATATGCCCAAAAAGCCCAAAATCTTTATAATACAGGGAATTACCTTCTAGCTATTACAGAATACAGTAATGCTCTTGAGTTTGAGCCTAAGAACGCAGATCTTTATAATTGCAGGGGACTTTGTTATTATGAGTTAAAGCAAGAGAAGGAGGCAATAGAAGACTTCTCAAAATCTATAAACTTATGTCCGCTAGAAGAGCGATATTACTATAATAGAGCTTTGTGCGATAAAAGCCACAATAAGTTAGAACTATTTATTAAAGATATAAATACCTGTATAGAACTTAATATACAAAATCCCAAATATCATTACTTAAAAGCATCTACATATTCTGAGCTAAATGAAAATGAATTAGCAATAAAAGCATATGATAATGCAATAATGTTTTCTCCAAAGAATAGAGTTTATTATGAAGAAAGAGGAGACTGTTTTCATAAGCTAAAAGAATATAGCAAAGCTATAGATGACTATAGTAAGGCTATATATCTATCTCCCGAGGACACAGAACTATACTTTAAGAGAGCGCAAAGCTGTGGATTGTTAGAAGGTAAGGTATTTGAGGCAATGGTTGATTATGTTAAAATTATAGAATTACTGCCAAAAGCAATAATATATAACTATAGACGTAAAAAGACATTCAGATCAAAGAAGAAAAATAAAGAAATAATTAATTATTCAGTTGTACGCTTAAATGATGCATTTAGTAAAGAAAGAATAATAAAATACTATATAGCGCGAGGAGCTTTCTTAAGTTGTCTTAAAAGATATGAAGAAGCTTTGGAAGATTTCTCAAAAGTAATAGATATAGATCCCAGGAACGGCAAGGTTTATTTATATAGAGCTATGCTTAACGATTTATCAGTTAAATATCAAGAAGCTATAAAGGATTATACTAAATGTTTAGAATTAAACTATCTTGACTCTCCAGGAGTTTGGTTAGCAGATAGAGCTAGATGTTATGCTAAACTCAATAATTATAAAAAAGCAATAGATGATTATACTAAAGTAATAGAACAAGCAAAATCTAATGGATTAATAAAACATTATCCTAATTATGCGAGCAGAGGTGATTGTTACTATAGGATTTCGGAATATCAGGAAGCCATAGAGGACTTTACAGAAGCAATAGAATGTTTTGCAAGCATAGGTAAGTTTTTCTCGTATGACTTTTATAGACGAGCAAAATGTTATCAAGGTCTAAAGAAGTACGAAGAAGCTATAGAAGACTATAAAAAGGTAATAGAGCTAGGAGATAAAAGAGAAGAAGTCTTTGATGAAATAGGGAAGTGTTATGAAAAGTTAGAGAAATATGAAGAAGCAATAACAAACTATAGGGAAGCAAGTAGCTATTATCCAAATCAGAAGGAATATTACAAAAAATTATCTTGGTTATATAAGAAGAAAGCAGGGGAGGATGATATGAAACAAATAAAAATAGCTAAAATAGAAGAAATAAGCGAACAAGATAAAGCTGAATATGAAAAAGCGATAAAAGCAAAGTTACTTAATATAGCAGATGAATTAGAAGAGTTAAATGATGAATTATATAAGAGGGTTAAAGATGGAAAATAACCAGGAAAATACCAATACAAGAAACATTGACAATAAAGCTGAAGAAGAAAAAGTAAGTAATATAGAAATAGCTTTAAAAGAAAAGCAATTAATATTGGAAAATAGTTTTAAGAAATTAGAAGAAGAACTTCAAATCCATGAAAAGAAAATACAAGAGAAGCTCAAAGTAGATAAAGTTAAAGATATTCAAGAAGGAGATACAAAAGAAGATAAATTAGAGCAAGAAAAAGAAAGTAAAATCGCAGAAGTAAAATCACTGATAGAACAGGCTAGGAGTGCTGCTGTAGCAGGTCACTATGACAGGGCAATGCAACTTTTGAATGATGCCAGTGATATAATCAAAAATAATCCCTTACTTAAAGGGGGTGGGTTAGAGAGTAGTATACAACGAATATCTAGTGAAATAATAGAAGTGCAAAATGGCTATATCTCAGTTAATAATATAGGAAATTTATTAGTAAATGGATTATCAGAAAAAGAAGCAGAAGAATATAGGATGCTACTTAGTAATGATATGCTCAATTATTATAAGAGTAATGAGCATAAAGAAAAGGTTCAAGCTGCACGAAAAGACATAGAAGAAGGAAAAGAACCACCAGCCCCAATGCTCAGAGAATATGTGAATCATACGTTAGAAAAAGACGAAAAAGAAAAGAATCAGTATATAGATAGATTAGCATTAATGGTAGACCATTTAGATAAAAAGGAAAAAACCAAAAGTTTAACGAAAGAAGAGAAAGAAGAAAGAAAGCTATATAAAGAAGAATTAAAAGGAGCAAGATTAGATAGAGCAGTACATATGGGTATAAGAGACTTAGCTCAAAAAGAAACAGGAAGGAGTGATTTACCGTCTCTTAGAACCTTTGTGAATATGCAGCTAGAAACTGAGCAAGGAAAGGCAAAAATACAAGATGTAGTTAAACAAGTAAGAAGAGAAATTAAAGCAAGAGATAATACACTAAATGAAAAAAGAGAAGCTTTAAGTTCATCTTTAACCGTAGATGGTCTTGAAGCACTAGAGGCTATCTCAGAAGAACAAAGTAATTCTAAAAATATTAAAGATAAATTAGAAAGTGGTAAATCTCAGCAAGTGAAAGAAACAAAAGAACAAAAAAGCTCTTCTCAAGAATATCTTAGTCCTCCTGTTACGCCAAAAGTTCCTAATAATCCTCCAGGCAGGAGAGGTCCTAGTAGGTGGAAGGGCTAAGTAAAGATGGTAAGTATGAAAGAGTTAAAAGGTTTATCAGAGGAAGTAAGATCAAAGGAGTATGAAGATACAGCTGATGCACTTTACGAAGCTGGTAACTACTTAGAAGCTATAGAAGAATATAGAAAATCTATAGAGTTAGACCCAAGCTATGCTGAGAATTACTATAAAGTTGGTAAATGTTATTATAAGGTTGCAAACTATAAAGAAGCAATAAGAGAATATACGAGTGCTATAAACTTATGTCCGTTAGAAGAGGAGTATTACTATAGTAGAGCACTGTGTTATCTAGAGATAAAAGAATACAATCTAGTAATAGAGGATATAACTGAAGCAATTGAAGTATCACGTGAAGTTGATGTTAAGTACTATATTATTAAAGCAGAAGCTTATTCTAAATTATATAAATATGAAGAAGCAAAAAGATATTATGATATAGCAATTTATAATGAGTATACAAATGAAGATCATTACGTAAGTAGAGGTGATTACTATCATAAAATAGGTAATCACGAAAAAGCGATAAAAGATTATAGTAAGGCAGTGTACTTAGATTCAAGAGATAGTGAGAATTACTATAAGAGAGCTGTTAGTCATGTGAGTTTAGGTAATTACCTAGAAGCGTTAGAAGATATGAATAAGGCTATCGAGTTACTTCCTAAGGCAGAAGTTCATAAGATACAATTGAAAAGACCACTTAAAAAGAGGAAATCTAGAACACCAAAAACTGTATGTAGAGTTATAGGATTTAACCAAGAAACACAAAAGGATAATACAATAATCCAAATGATTAAAAAGTATTATTCTCATAGATCTGTAATATATAGATATCTAGATAGAAGTGAAGAAGCACTAAAAGACTTAAATAAACTCACAGAATTAGAATCTATTAAATAAGAGAATTTTAGTAACGCTTATATTAATAACAATATTATACTGAAAGCGTTATAAAGTCTAAAATATATAAGAAGTAATATAAAAGATGTTAAGTTTTAGTTTAGTAGAAGAGTACCTATCTTTAGTAAGAACAATTAAAGAATTAGTACAAAACTATAAGAATTCATTACATACGAGTGAAGAAAAAGAAAAAAAGTTATACAAAGTAAGATTATCAGAACTTGCCAAAGAATTACTAAGTGCAAAGTCAAGAGGGATAGATCTAAAGAAGGATTATGGGGCGGGCACACTAATAGAAAAGTATATGACGTGTGTGTACATAATAAATAATAGCCAGAGTTACTTAAAGCATCATATAAGAGATACACACCTAAAACTAACAGAAGAATACATGAACCATATATCAGGAAGGTCGAAGCACTATAGGAGTGGTTAAAAATAAAAAAATGATTCTTAAGATAGCGTTAACCATTTATTAACTACTATTAACTATAAATAACAATATTTAAAGCTTAAAAACCTAAAAACATTAATAAAAATATAAAACAAGCTAAATAAAGTTAAACCACTAAATACAACTATAGGGTTAGTAGATTTTTTAAGTACTCAACCTATGATATGTAATAAACAGAAGGTGATATAAGAAATTATGATTATAAAAAGAAAATATATAGAGCACTATATGTCATGCATATTATGTTTAGGACAATTGATGCATTATATCCAAGCTTATAAAATATTTACAAATAAATCAGCAACTGATGTGTCACTCCTCGCTTATATGATATGTACTATATTACTGCTGCATTGGTTTTGCTATGGTCTCTTAATAAAGAATAGAGTAGTAATAGTAGCAGAAGGATTAGGATTGTTTGGGGCTATACTTGTAGTTGCAGGTGTCTTGATTTATGGGTAGGTATTTACTCTTATTTTTGTTTACTAATTCCAGTTTAATCTGGAAATATCTGTTATTTATTAAAAAGAATAATTTTATATCGTGAGCACGGCATCATGTGGCTTAAAGCTAAACAAATTTTTATAGAGAAAAAACAGGTTTTTAGGAATTTTATAGAAAAAACTCTCCATTATAGGTTAGTCAGAAAATATAAACATTATAGCTTTAAAGAAGCTATTAAAGAATACCAAAAAGCTTTAACTAGCTTTTATACACTCTTATTTTTGTTGATAAGTGTAATCATAGTAATATATGAGGGCCTACATGTATATGAATATAATAGAAGAAATGTCAAACTAATAAAAAATACTTTAGAGCAAGATATAAATTCTATCGATAAACTATTACTGCAATTGGGAAATAAATTTGAAATCAAGAACAAAAAAATAGAGGAATTATTAAAAGCAGAAAATTATAATGGATTATTAAGTAGTAATTTCAATAATATAAGTATTGAAGGAATTTATATAGTATTAGCAGACTATGATTTTGTTTCCTATTCAGAATATGGGAAAATGAAACAAAATCTTTATGTACCAGACGAATTTTATAATTTATTGGGTAAGAAATTTAGAATTCCTAAGTATAAGGTATTAAATAACAAGCTATTTGCAGGTTTATCGATTCCATCCCCAAGTTTAGGTGTATCGTATATAATATTATTAATAGATTTACCATCGTTGGTTCAGTCTATGCAAAGGTATATAAATATAGATAATGAAGTAATTATATTAGATAATAATGGAAATATAAACGCATCTACCTCGCAAAAATCCTTAACTACGTTAAATAATGGGTTGATGTTTTTTTATTCAAAATTGGGCTTTTTATCTTATATTAAAGACAATATATTAGTAATCTTAATAAGGTTATTTCTTTCTTTTATATGTGTATTTAGTATATATTTCATAAATCTTATATTCTTATATAAATTAAAATTTATTAAAGAAAATAAAAACGAAGATCAGGAACATTATATAAGTCTTAAACAGGCTTTTCATAAAATATCATCTTTTTACAATGATATTATAGGGCATATTAATAGCCCTTTTTTAGGGATAAGCAAAGAATATAATCCGAATGTGAGTGAGATGAGTTTGTCAACTATATTACAGGAATGTGAGTCTATAATTTATATGGAATTATATGCTGCTAAGGTAGAACTTAAAATTATGATTAAAGAGCATTTTACGATATCAGGTGATAAAATAATATTTCTAAAGCTTCTATTAATAAATTGTTTGCAGAGATCTTTACGTTATATTCCTAATAAAGGCTATATAAATATAAGTGTGTCACAATATGATTGTAATAAAGTTGAAATCAAAATAATAGATAACGCTTACCATCTCAGTAATAGTAAAGAATTTTGGATTCAAGATTTTAATATGTTTTCTCTTACGGATAATGCTCTTCATAAATTAGCATTATCTGCAGATACATTATTAGTATTTAAAAAACTTGATAACAATCAAGGAAACATAACTATAATCCGTTATGATAACAATATAAGTAATATAGGAAATAGCAATAATGTTATCTTGTTCCCTTCTAAGAATTAACATAATTATACTATTATCTTTAGTATGTACTAATGATTGTATTGCTATTAATGTTGTTCCTATAGTATGGAGAGCTCCCTTTATTAATAAGGATTTTACAGGTAGGAAGGAAGAATTACATAAATTAGAAAAATTATTGCTGGAACATAATATAACTAATATTAATGGTCCTTCAGGCATAGGTAAATCTCAAATTGCAAAACAATACGCACATAAACATAATTCTGTGTACGACATAGTTTGGTGGTTTGATGTGCAAACAAACGTTGTAGATCAATTAAGTGATTTTGCAGGTGAGTTGAATAAAATAGTAGAAATGGAGCATCTTAGGGTAGATGTAGGTGCTTTATCTACTAGTGGAATTATACAATTTATTAAGGATACTCTAAGGACAACAAATAAAAGGTGGTTGATAGTATTTGATGGTGCAGAAAAGTTAGCACAGATTAGTGATTATTTCCCAGAAACGCATATGGGGGATAAAAAGCATATAATTATCACTTCTCTTGATCATTATAGTGATATTACTAATTTTAATATTACTCCATTCAATTTAGAGGAAGCAAAAGAATTTTTTAGTAAAATTACGCATAATCACTCTCAAGAAATCACGGATATAATTGAGTTTTTGGATTGTATGCCCCTAGCTATACAGCAAGCTGCTTCGTATATATTGTATAATCAATTGTCAATAAAAGATTATCTGAACTTGCTACGTGATAATCCTAAAGATCTGTTTAAGCAAAATTCTTATAATACAAATATTAAGTATTTGAATAAAAAAAATAAAACTCTTAATGTGACACTTAATTTATCTATTTCTAGGATAAAAGAACATAATCCTGAGACTGTAAGTATTTTAAAAGCATTATCTTTATTATCTATAAGAGTTCCTAAATATGTACTATATAAAGTACTCAATAATCTTGGTATTGATCAAGTTGATATTTCGAAGAGCATAAAAATTTTGAGAGATTATAACATGATTAATGAAATTAATACTGGAGGAGTAATTTATTATAGCTTACCTAATGTACTTAAAGAATTTATTAGATATAAGTATTTTACTCCAGATAATCTTTCTATTAGCAAATTTCTAAATAGAATTTTTACAACAGAAATGGAATATCTATATAGTGCTATTATGGTTTCGCTCATGGAGTATATAGACCAGAAAAAATGGAATGCACAAATAGATTTCGTAAATGCCAATACTTACTTATTTATACTATCTAATACTGTAGCAAAAAATGCATATAACGATGGTATAAGAACACGTAATTTGTTTAATTTACTTATATGTTTAGTAGAAAATAATAATATGATGTTTCACCATAAGAGCAATTATATTACCTTGCAACAGGACATAGAATTCTTAAAGGATGTGTATAATAAGATTTATACTACAAAAGAAATGAAAAAAAAGTTTTTTCTATCAGCGATATATGGTGACTATATTTTTACGGACAAATATAATACAGATTATTATAAAGAACACTTATTATCAGTATTGAAGAATGTAGAAAAGAACTCAAGAGATATTGATGTTTTGGTAGAAGCATATTTAGTAGTTGCACAATTTTATTTATTTGAAGGTTCTTTAGGTAATAGTAAAAAGTATTTAGATAAGGCTAAATTGTTGCAACATCATGTAAATGGTGTGTCAATTAAGACTTTATTTTGGTATATATCTACATGGCTTTCTATGGAAAGGGGTAAATATGACGAAGCATCAAAAAATGCAGAAGAATTCTTAAAAATTGCACAACCACTTGGGGATTATCCTATTGATTTTTATGCAATCAACCATTTTGCACGTATACATTTTATTTTAGGTAATTATACGGAGGCATGTATATGGTCTAAACATGGTTATAACCTTGCAATTAATTATTATAAATCTAAATCGGCAAATGTTATAGCTGAATTATTAATTACAATAGGACGTTGTTATAAACAGAATGGGCAGTTAAGTGAGGCAGAAAAATACGTTAATAATGCTATCAAAATGTTTAACAACTTTTTTGGTGGAGAACAAGTGGATTTTAGTCAAGCTTCGGCACATCTATTGTTAGGGGAAATATTAGAGGAAGAGGGTAAAGACATTTTGGCATATAAAGAATACAAGTTTGCAGAGTCTATATACCATAAAATATATAAAGAAAATATTTCAGAAATATATGAAATAAGCACTATTTATGCTAATCTTGTAGTATTAGGCAGTAAATTGAAAGATAGCGGTATGACTAAACGATATTATCTAAAGTTAGTAAATAAATATGGTATAGATAACAGTAATGTACAGAGGGTTATAGATTTTTATAACTCTCAAAGTTTCAAATTACCATTGTGATGGTACATTATGATTTTAAAGTATAATAATACAGACTATTTAAATGACATTGATAGCGGTAATCTGCCACAGCATATAGGACATGATATAAAGTTCATTCTAAACAAAAATAAAATGTCTAACAGCTTAAAAGAAAGAGAAATTTTAAAGACGCTAGTTAAGGAATTAGACCAGGACTGGGGGATAAATGTTGATAATATTAACCAATATCCAGACTTGGTTGATGTTACTACAACAATAACATTTGATTTATATGCACAAGGATTACGTACTCCACTCATATTAAAGTCTTTAATTGTGTTAATGGAGAATAATAATATTATATTTCATAAATACAGTAACTATAAACTTTATCAAAAGACTTTCGAATATGCATTTGAGATGATTAATAAAAATAATACTAAAATATCTGCTTTACTAAAAGCAAGATTCCTTTCTGCGGGTGTTTATTCGGATTATATTTTCCAAGATAATGCTATTTTGGAGTTGTATAAAGAAAAGTTACTATCGAGCTTAGAATTTTTATGTAAAGGGTATAAATATAAAAATTATGTATTCCTCACCTATATTAATATATCTCAGTTTTATTTATTTCAAGGAGTTATAGAAGAAGTAGAGTCATACTTACAAAAAGCTTATACAGTACTCAATGAAATGAATATACCTAACTATGTTGCATTGTGTTTGTATCATTTGGCATGGTTATATATTGAAAAGGGTAAGTATAAGTATGCTTCTATATTTCTTGAAAAGACTTTTATAAATTCAGATCAGAGTAACCTTTCCTTAGGTATAAGGCTACATCTTAAAAATATAGCTGCTTCTAATTATGCTAGGTTGAATGAATATGAAAAATCTTTTGAGTTAGCAGAGCAGTGCTATGAGGAAGCAAGAATATTTTACAATACAATGGAACAAGATGTTATTGCTGAAGTACAGTTAACTATGGCCAGATGTTATGTGTATAAGCAGAATTTTAATGAAGCAGAATGTTTAATAAATAATTCTATCAAAGTATTAGAAAGCATATTTGGTGGAAAATATGTAGATCCTAGTCAAGCTTGTGCACACGTACAACTAGGGGATGTTTACGAGCAAACTAATAGGCTACAACAAGCATTGAAAGAACTTATGGAAGTTAAAGAATACTATCTTAATTTGTATAAAGATAAAATATATAATATGTTTGAAGTAAAAAAGTTATATATCAAAATTTCAAATATTTTAGAACGTATGGGAGAATTAAACTTATATAAAAATTATATTCATATCATCCAAAAGTTTAATATATAAATTTGAATATGTTAGAAAATTCTATTTAATAGTTTTTCCAATATAAACTCTAAAAAAAATTTGTCAGATTTATTACTATTTTTTTTGATAGAGAAAGCATATAGTTCTTTTAATATCAGTGTGAAATCATCATAATTCAGGTCGATAGCACGTTTATCTGCTTCACTGAAAATTGCTTCAGTACAATCTTTGTATAATTTTTTGTTAAGTATCAATCCTGTTTTAAGTTTAGTATTATTGGGTGTAAAACTAGGATCTACCAGGTCTGAAATAGAGCAATGAAATACTTCAGATAAAGCGCTAATTGTTTTAAGAGTAGGATTAAAACGCTCTGAATTTATTAATTTCCATAGCGAATTTTTAGGGATACCACTTTTATTTTCTACTTCTTTATATGACAGTCTTAATTCAGCCATTTTTTCTTTAATTTTTTCTTTTGTAAAGTTATGCATGTATATAATTCTTTTTATAATTAATCTTTGGCTACAGTTATAAGGATAAATCAATATTTGTAAAATCTCAATAACAACAAAATATAATATATGTAGATTATATTCGGAAGTATAACGAATATAGTTGACAAAAAAAGAATATATTCATACAGTAGACTCAGAATTATTAAACAGCACTAACAAAAGAGAGGTTTATGTATACATCTCAAAGTAAATGCCATTCTGACTGTGCAAAAGAATCAAAGATCAGTGAAGAAGAGTTTAGGTTGTGGGTAGATATGCAGGCATCTAAGATACGCGGCTTAGTAAAATTATTAAATCTTACTTTGGGCAGGTATGATCAGATAGAACAAGAAATAGAGGATAGTGTTCTAGAGTTAACAGGCAATTATGATATTTTTAAACGTAAATTTACGGAGCTTACTAAAGGGTATTATGAAGATTCTTTAGGAAAAGAATGTAGATACATCTCATTATTACTTACCAAATTAAATTTGGCATTAAAAGGATTAGAAAATAAATTTACTGTAATAATAGCAGGTCAATTATCAGCTACAGAAGCAAGAGTGAGTAGGTAATGCTAAAAATGTGTAGTTATTGAGCAGTTGGGAGCATTAGACTTAGTTTATAAACTTCAAAGAATAATAGGTAAATATGAAGGTATACAGTAATATAACAAACGAACAAGGGATCTGGTTTTATCCAAGTCTCGCTAATAAGATAGGAGATAATGAGTCTCTAGTTTTGATGCTTATACATGAGTATTTTTCATCTGAGAACAGATTAGAGGATCTAGAAGAATTATGTGTAAGCTACCTACCAAGTTTAACATCTATATCTATTAAGAAAGCAATAGGAAAGCTAATAAAGATTGGTTTACTGGTTAGATATAGGGATTCAGCAAAAGAGATAGAACAAGAGAATAAAAAATGTCTAGTGATTAACTATGATCTTTTAAAAGAGATAATATTACCAAACAAGTTAAATTATGGGAGATGGTAAGATGTCAGCATGTTTAACTAATGAGAGTTCAATAATATTTTTACCGAACTTAGCTAAGGTTATCGGTACAAATGAATCTCTGATTTTAAGCCTAATACATTACTGGATTAATCCCAAGTATAATCAAAACTTTAAAAGCGATAGGTACTGGGTCTATAATTCTTATGAGCAATGGCAGAAGAAATTACCTAATTTATCTCTAATTACCATTAGACGTGCAATTAATAAGCTTGAAAAGATGGGTGTGTTGGTTAGTGATAAGTTGTCTAACAATCCTTATCTTAAGGTTAAGTGGTATAGTATCGATTATGATGCTTTATATAAGCTTATACCTAGTGAACTAGTCCCACATAAATCAGCTATGTCTTCTAATATTAGAGTTGATAAAAATGATCACCATAATCCTGAGTTAGGAAAAAAATTTACCTGTGATCAAAATGAGCAGGGGGGTGATCAAATTGATCAGATCATATGTAATGCTACAAATACTACCACAAATAATAAGAACTCTCTCTTAGTAACTAAGGCTAAAGAAGTTATTAAATCTGAAGTTCAGGATTTAGAGAGAGAGAGATGTTAAATCTCTGGAATGAAGTGTTAGGTAAAGATCTAAAACCACTTACGGTAAGTAGCTATGCCTATTCTATGCTTAAATCCCCATTAAGGTTCTTTAGCAAAGATTTAGAGCTGTGGAAAGATTACCTAATTAAGATAGCTTCAAGTAAGTTTTTGATGGGAGGAGGGATCAATGGTTGGAAAGTGTCATTTGAGTGGGCAGTAAGAGAGCAAACTATCCGGCGTGTACTAGGTGGATATTATACCCTTGGGGATAGGGATAAACCACACTTAAAAGAAGAATCAGCATCAATGGAACATGACCGTGAAGAAAATATCTCTAATCCTATATGGAAGCAAGTATGTGAGAGATTAAAGATCTCACTTGGTAAGGATGTACATAAATCTTGGACTGGAAAATTAGAATATATAGAGGGTGAAGCTAATGAGGATGGTGCTAAATTAATAAGACTTAATGCTCCAAGTAGGTTTATAGCAACTACTATAAAGGATAAATATATGGGTCAGGTAAGGGAGGTTTTTGCTGAGATGGGTATTAATAATACGAGGTTAGAAATTGAGTATTCACCTAAGGAATTAATAAGAGATCAATATGTTCATTAAACTAGTTTTTAAACTTTAACAAAGAAGGAGAAGTATGATTAAGTTATTTAATAAGAAGATGTGGAGTGCTCAAATGGATAGATTGTCAATAAATTCAGCTAATAAAAAAGTACTAATGCTTGGAGTGATTGTGCTAACTACGTTGTGCTTTTTTCCTGACTTAGTATTAGCAGATAATAATGTTGATGGATTTAAAGTAGCATTAGATAGGGCTGAAGGTTGGATTAGCGGGACGGCTGGAAAGCTAATTACATTTATCTCTATATTAATAGCAGGCATTATGGGTGTTGCGGGTTTTCCTGCTAAGCATGTGGCTGGTGCAATAGGGGTAGGGTTACTACTATCATCTGCAAAGAGCCTTGTAGATATGATTTTTTAAGTAGGTTTATATGAACTACCGCATACCTAAAACATTAGATAACCCGGTTAGGTGCTTAGGCATACCAATTGATGCTTTAATAGTCTTTATGGGTATTTGGGGAGGGTTTGTAGTATTTGATAAAGGTCTATTTGGGATACCGGTGGGTATAGTTGTATCGATGTTATTTGGTAAGTTTCGGAGTAGATCAATAGTTAGAAGATTTATTAGATTCTTATATTGGTACTTACCAAGTGAGATGAACTTTATAAAGGGGGTTCAAGGGCACCAAAGGAAGCTAATATGCAAGTAATTAATAGAAAGCTCAGATTACAGCGCAATGTACTTGTATGTATTTTAGGAGTAATGATCATAAGCAATAGCTTGCTTAGTTTACGTATATATTCACAAGACACTGTAACACGTCTTGTGCCTACTATAGATCTGGAACAAATAATAGGTAGTAAGTTTGTAAATGATGCGGCTTTAAAAGCAAGGGGTGATGAGATTATAGGATTAATATTTTCCATGCGAAAGGATAATGCAGAGTTAATCGCAAACCAAGTATTAAAGCAGGTAGATAGTAGTGGATATGATGACTTTAAGCATAATATAGAGGAGCTTGTAGAAGATATTAGGACTCGTAATTACAGATATATATTTGCGAGTAGCCAAGGATATGAGTTTGATAATCATGAGCCAAGTGTCAAAGTTAAGGGTTATCTGGAAGGCTATATTGGAGGGAAATGTGTATCTAATAGCTACAAGGAGTATCTAATATCATTTTATAATAGGGGCGGGGTATTAACTCTAAAGAGTTTTAGTGAGGTTAAAGATGCTAAGGCAATTTAAAATACTCTTAATATTATTAGTACTGATTAGTATTTCTAAAGTGAATGCCACAAGTAGTTATGAAGATCAGCATTTTATTAAGCATGACAATGATAAGATTGTAGCTTTTATCTCTAAGGGAGAGATTAACCGTATTAAGTTTGAAGAGGATGTTGCTGCTATAAATGTAGTAAGTGGAGAGTTAGAGTATAATATAATAGGCAAAGACATATATATTCGTCCATTAGTTAGTAAGCCAATCAATTTCTTTATAACACTAACAAATGATGTGAGTTATAAGTTTTTAGTAAGTTCAGAGAACGTGCCATCTGCACAAATATTTATCCATAAGAATAGTGACTCATTGCTTAACGTGAAAGATAGTGCGCTTAGTTATGGTGATGGGGTAACAGAGGCACTTAAGTCAAGAATATCTAAAATAATTGAAGTGGCCCTAAGACCTAGTAGATATTTAGGTTATGAGATTAGAAATCACAGCAAGAGGATATGTCTACATAATAGAGATTTAAAATCTAGGTTAGTTAGTACATTATCAGGGGATAAGCTTTATTTGGAAAAAATAATTGTCAAAAATGTTGGTCGGAAAGAGCAAGTACTAAATCTAAGTGATTTAATGGATTCTAGGCAACTTGCTAGTTATGTAAGTAAGGAAAGATTAATGCCTGGAGAGTTGGGGATATTAATAAGGATATATGGGGAGTAAATATGGATAAAGATTATTTAAAAGCTTTACCTTTTAAGATCCTAGATAAAATAAAAAGCAGTTTTAAGAATCTGTTTGTAGCAGATAATTCCATTGAGCCTAAGGAAACCAGAAGAAAGCAAGTTCGAGTAGGATTATTGATAGGAGTAATTTTTATAGCAGTATGTGTATTTATTGTAGAAACAGGTAATAAAGGTGAAAAAAAGTCATTAGTTAAAAATGTAAAAGAAAAGGAAGTAAATAATTCAGGAATAAGTAACTTAGCTAAGGGTATATCGCATGAAGCTCATTGGTCAGAAGTACAGGGAAAAGAGGTAGAGGAATTAAAGAATAAGCAAATAGAGTCGGAATTACTACTTAAAGAATTTAAGGAGAAGATGCTCATTGATAAAGTAAGTAGAGAAGAGATTGCGGATGCAATGTTAAAAATGAAAGCTGAACTTGAAGAATCATATAACAGACGTCTTGAAGAGGAGCTTGGTAAAAAAACGGTGGCAAATCAGTTACCTGTTATAGAGAGGCGTATAGAAAGTAAGAAGTCAGGTATAAAGAAGCGTGTTCGTAAAATAGGAGATTATATTCCAGCTAATAGTTATGTGCAGGCTAAGATGATATCGGGAGTTGATGCTGGAGTTGGAATAACTGCGGAGTCTGATCCTAGGCAGGCGTTACTTAGAATAACTGGAGAAGCAATATCTGCAGGGCTTGGTCAAGAATATCTAAAAACTAAGAGGTTAATTGGCTGCTTATTATCAGTGAAAGCAGTTGGAGATATATCGAGTGAGAAGGCCTATTTAGATGGGGTAATCTTAACATGCGCAGTTGATAAAAATACTGCAATAGAGGTTCCAGTAAAAGCATATATAACATCAAGAGGTAAATCTGGCGTACGAGGAGAGATAGTATCTAGGGAGGGAGATATGGTACTTAAGAGCTTTTTATCAGGTATTACCTCAGGCTTTGGAAGTAGCATAGCACAGATGAGTCAGCCTCAGGTGGCAATAACAGGGGGTGGGTTAGTTACTACAGGAAAGCAGCAAACAAGAAATATAGTTGGCAGTGGTCTAGGGTCTGGAGCAAATTCAGCTGGTGATACCTTATCACAATATTTCATCAAGCGAGCTGAGCAGTATCAGCCAGTAATATCAGTAAATGAGGGTACAGAAGTATATGTAGTATTTCAAGAGGGGTTTAGTTTAAAGTTAGAGGATCAAGATGATAAGACTAGCTAGTATTTTATTCTTTATATTATTTTTAAGTAATTGCTCATCGTATAGAAGTAGTTGGGATTGTCCAAAAGCTAAGGGGATAGGATGCAGCTCACTAGAATATGCGGATAACATTGCAAGAGAACAAATTCTACTTAATTCAGGTGTAAAGCAGAAGAAAAAAATATTAATCAATCAAGATCCTTATGGGGAATCTACTTTTGAAGAAGTAGAGGTTTTAAGATGAGAGAAAGCTTAGAAGACTACATTAATGAATTAAAAGAGGATTTTTCTCAAATTTATCAAGAGTTTAAAGGTAAAACAAATTCTAATAAGGTTCATAAAGCATCTAATTTTGATAAGGAAGTAAGTCTTTTAGAGTTTTTACCATATAGAAGTTTTAATCCAAAATATGGATTATTTGAGAATAAGACAAGTTTAGGATTTGTAATGGGTTTAAGTCATTTTTCAGGAATTGATTTAAGGACGAAGAATGCGTTAAGAAGCCTAATTAATAATGAGATACCTGCTTCTTGTACCGTACAAGTTATTAACTATTCATCACCAAGGATTGGAGGATTACTTGATTATTGGTATGCTCATGGAGGGGGAGATAAAATATATAAGAAGATTACTGAAAAGCGACGTGATTTTTTTAGAGAAGGTAACTGGAAAAGTATACTCGGCAATAAGAAGAACTTATTAGTTAGAGATTATGAGCTATATATGTGTTTTTCTCTAGGCAATTCGATAACTGAGTCAGGTAGGGATGAGAATCTATATAAATTAAAAGACTTACAAGAGAGGTTATCAGAAGGCTTTAAAGCTTTAAAGGTAAGTTCTGAGCTATTAAACGAGGTAAAATTGGCTAACTTTGTGCAAGAGTTATTAGTACCTTCGTTTGATAGCTACAAAGAGAGTAACAAAGAAACTTTAGCTGATATTCGGGATTATTTTAAGAGTGATTTAAAGATTCAGATGAATAAGGAAAGTATCAGGTTTGGGCTATTATATTATAGTGTATTTGAGGTAGTAGAATTTCCAGAATATTGGGATTTAGGAAACAGTATTAATTATATAGGAGACTTTGAGACAGGAAGTTCAATACCTTGTCCTTTTTATATTAGTTACGGTTTTAACTTAAAAACCAGAGGTGAGTCAGAGAGGATAGCAGATAAATATAGAATGATTAAGACTCAAGCTGCTGATTCTAAACTCCCAATGTTTTTTCCGAGAATGATGGAAGAGAGAAATGACTGGCATTATGTATCTGAGAGAATAAACCAAGGGGAGAGACTTGGTAAAGCATTAATGAATATAGTTTTAATTGCAAGTAATGAGGATCAATTAATGCGCTGTGAGGCAGTGCTTAAGGATCATTTTGCTAAATTAAAGTTTAAAATAGAAAAAATAAATAACGATACCTTAAATAGTTTTCTACATACGCTTCCATTTAACATAGGTGAGAACTGGCAAATCATAGATCAGCTAAAAATACCCTCTAAGATGCTATCAGGTGACATTATGAATTTAATGCCGGTATTTGGAGATGCGCAGAACTATGCAGATCCATTATTACTATTTGTGGGAAGGCTTGGTCAAATATTTTTCTTTGATAATTTTAGAACACTGGGTGATGCCAATGGTAACTTTAATATGGTGATACCAGGTGCATCTGGGAGTGGTAAGTCAGTATGGCTAGAGGAATATACAACCTCAATACTTAGAGTAGGTGGTCAAGTAATTATAATTGATGATGGGAGAAGTTTTAAGAATGTTTGTGAGTTACTAGATGGTGATTTTGTAGATTTTGGAGGAGGGGAGTTTTGTATTAATCCATTTTCATTATATAGAGATCAAAGCTCTCGAGAAGATAGCAAGGAATATAAGGAATATTTCGAGGAGCCTTTTATAGATTTAATAGTATCGATGTTATGCATAATATTAAATATTGATAAAAATAATAATATAGATCCAGAAGTGGGTTTATATAGAGCGATAGTTGGCAATGCAGTAGAAGAAGTAATAAGAAAGAAAGGTAATAGCGGAGGATTTAGTGATATTAGGGAAGAGTTACTAAGTAATCAGAATATCAGAACAACTCATACAGAAGAGATAATCAATAAAATAGAATATATACTTAGAAAGTACAGTAACAACGGTAGATACGCTAGATATTTTAATGGTCCAGCTACAATAGATATAGTGAATAAGCTTACAGTATTTGAGCTTTCAGATTTACAACATAATTTAGTCTTACAAAATAGCACATTAATGTTAGTGACCTTCTTAGTATATGCGAAGACGCAGAGCAGAAGACAAAGGACGGTATTAATCATAGATGAATTTTGGCGTCTTGGCGTACATCCTGCATTAAAGGGTCCAATTGAAGGTTTTGCGCGTCGGGGTAGGAAATATAATTTAAGTCTATGTTGTGCGACACAATCAATATCAGATTTTAGTAAAGAGAGTAGTGAAGCGGGATCAGCAGCATTAGCACAATCTGATTGGAGGATCATATTATCAGTAGATGGTAAAGATAAAGAAATGCTGAAATCAGAGTTAGGGATGGGGGATGCGGAGATAGAGATAGCGAAGAACTTATCTGGACTAAAGGGGTCATATTCAGAGTTTATGATAAGGCATAAGAATAACAGCTGGGTTATTGGTAGACTAATACTTGATCCATTTTCAGCTAAGTTATATTCGACTAAAGCAGAGGATGTGGCAAGAATCATGGAGATGAGGAAATCTGGGATACAAGTTGAAGAAGCTATAGAGAGGTTACTTGAAGAAAATTAAGAAAAGAGGGGTCTCCGCTCATGCATGGCGCGAGGGCAGAGCCCTTAGTAAAAAGAACAGTTTAACTTAACTTTCGAATGAGAAGAATCTATGAATACTAGAAAATTAATGATGATTGGGCTTTTAAGTACAGCTACAGCTTGTTCTATGGAAAGATTTCCCAGTGAACTTAAACAAATGGGTATGTCTAAAGAACGCAAGGCATTTAATGAAATGGTAGTCAAAGCTGTTAGTGCTTATCCGGAGTTTCGCTTTTCAGATAAGGACTTAATAATGTACATGCATATGGCAAAAAAACAATCTCTTGAAGACCCAACTAAGGCAAACATCGAATGGTACATGCATTTAAATGAACTAGTAAGCAAATTGGAAGTCAACCAAACAAATATTAACCATTACAGAAGATTTCGGAAGATGTACAAGACAGACGAGCTAGAGGAGCAGTACTATAGAAACAAAAAGCTTAACAAAGAATAATAATATGCGTGGTTACTTAGTAGAAATATGTTTTTTATTATTATTTATGTTTGTTCTAATTAAGTTTAGCTACGCTAAAGATTTTGGGGTTCAGGGGCATATATTTCCGATCATAGAAGAGGATATTTTAAAGTTAATAGAAAAACGTTTATCTGAATTAGACATGGAGAAAATAAACCATGATATGCAAGAAAAAACAAAGGATTATATTGAAAATCCAAAATCAGTCGCAGGCATTAAAACTGCTAAAGAATCAAAGATATTTTACTTTGATCCCACGTATGTTTTAAAAGAAAATATATATGATCATGAAAACAATTTACTTCATAGTGAAGGCACTAAGGTAAATCCTTTAGAACAGGTTTCTTTAGAGGAGAGTTTATTATTTATCGATGGATTAGATGAGAGACAAGTGAATCTTGCTCTTAAATTAGCAAAAGAGAAAGATAATAAGGTAAAGATAATACTAACATCTGGTAGCCCGCTAAAACTGCAAAGAGAGCATAAAAAATGGATATATTTTGATCAAGGTGGAATTATCACGAGTAAATTATCAATTATTGAAGTACCAGCTTTAGTAGAGCAGGAGGGAGTAAATCTTAAGATTAGTATCTTAGGGGAAGATAGTTATGAGTAAGGGGTTAGCTTATTTTTGTCTTATCATACTATTTATATCTACAAATATAACTATCTCACATGCTAAAAGATGTACAGGTCATTTTGTAAATCCGATCACAGATATTAATTGGAAATGTTTATTTCCAATTACGTTGGGCTCTATAGAAATAATTGGAAGTGATTTAGTAGATACTAAGAATCCAAGTTCTCCAATATGTATTTGTCCAAAAGGAGGAGTACCAGTGCCAGGTATAGTGGGTGGCTTCTTTGAGCCTGCTCGAATGGTTGACATATCAGCTGAACCATATTGTTTTGTAAATATGGGTGGTATGAAGATTGATATGGGGATGGAGAGGCATCAAGGTGGAAGACCTAAAGCATCAAGTAGTCAAATATCAAGATGGTATGCTCATTATTATATATATCCGATAATATATTTGCTTGAGATATTTACAGATTTTGTGTGCTTACAAGAAACCAACTTTGATCCGCTGTGGATAACAGAGCTTGATCCAACGGGTCTAGATGATGAATTATCAGCTATATTACATCCAGAAGCATTTTTATTTAATAACATAACAGCACAAAGTGCCTGCAGTGTAGACTGTGTATCAGCAACTTCTAAGGGTAAGCCTGTAGATTCATTATACTGGTGTGCTGGATGTCAAGGTACGATGTATCCTATGAATGGCAGTGTTAATGCTCATATAGGAGGGATACAGGCGTCTTTAAATGTAGCAGAAAAAATTACATTTAAACTACACAGGCAAGGAATGGCTCATGAGTCAACTAGTTCTGATGCTAATAAGATATGTACAAAACATTTAGCACCGCTGATGAAAAAAAGTCATTATAGGTATCAGCTTGTAAATCCAGATACATCTAAATGTGCTCCATTTGGAAAAAGCACTAGTTTTTTTGAGGCAAATAAAGAAAGACCTATTATAGGTGAGGATTTCGGCTATTTGCTATGGAGGAAGAAATCATGCTGTATTTTTTAGCTATTGCATTTTGTATGAATATATTTACTCCTTATAACTACTTAGATGCAGCCGAAATACTAAGTACAGAGGAGTTAAGACAAATTGAGAAGAATGTAACAAAAGAAGCAGAAAAATTCAAACAAATAGCTCAAGAGGTAGAAGTAAAAGTAAAATCTAAAGACCCTGTTATAACAGAAAAAACAGAAAATCCAAAACAAACACAAGATAAAAGCAAGTTAGTAGCAAATATACTTAATAACTATAATCAAGTCCAGAAGGGTAGTTGTGATGCATCCGATCGAGAAGGATTTAGAATATTTGTTAGTTTTAGTATGCCCAAGGGGTTACTAAGAGATTTAGATCAAGTAGCTCGTAAGATATCAGCAAGGTTAGTAATTAGGGGCTTAAAAGATAATAGCTTTAAAAGTACTATAGATTATTTAAAAGCTGGTAATGACAGCATTATCATAGATATTGATCCTGAAGCATTTGAGTTGTTCGATATTCATCACGTACCAAGCTTTGTTTTAAGTAGAGGTAATAGCTATGATAAGTTAGTAGGTAATGTCAGCATCCCCTATGTCTTAAAGGAGTTTGCAAGCTCAGGTGATTTAAAGCACTTAGTTACCTTATACCAAAGTAGGATAGGGAGAGATATCTAGTGCAAACATACTGTTTAAATTTTCTTAAACTCTTTCAACAATCTTTTAGTATTTTTGCGCATATTAAGATGGTGGCTAGATGTGTTTTGGATTGTTTGGGATTCGTTTTTGTAAAAATTGGTTTGATATGTAATATCAAAAATAGAAATACGTTTATTAGCTTTCATATAATATTATTTAAAGTTGTAATATTTTGTCATTCTACATCATACGCGGAGTCATTACCAGAATTAAATCAATATTTTACTGATGATAAACTTAGAGAACTACTTGGAGTAGAGAATCTAGATATTAAGGCAGTAGGTGTAAGCTTAGAGGAAGCTGAGAGTATGGGAGCAGAATTGCGAGAAGGTGCATCAGGAGAGGATAAACAAGAATGTAGTAGGTCTTCTTGTGATGTTAGTGAAGCTTTTAGTACTGAGTCTACGTTAAATAGGCAAGATAGGTTAGATGAGCAAGGATATATACGTGATGCAAGTGGTAATATTATTAACAATAAAGGTTACTTAGATAAGGTCCTTTTATTTAGTAAGCAAGCAGAGAAGGATTTTGATTTTTTAAGAGGAGGGTATGTTAGCTGCTCTGGCAAAGAAGAGAGTGTGATAAGCAAATCAGAGCTTATTTGTGATAAATATTATGACAAGAAGGCAGAAACTTGTTTTCCAGCACAGATTGTTGAGATTGATCCAAAGTATAATTATGAGTGCTTGAAGAAAAAAGAAATTAAAGAAAAAAGATGTATTTATAATCTAACTACTCACTGTACTCAAAAAAGCTTTTTGGATGCACCTTTTGAGTCATTGATTAAAATTATAAGCTACAGTGATCCAAGTAGTAATTTAAGTAGAGAATATAGGTTTAGTGGAGCAAGTATCAACATAAATACCGTATGGGGGGGAAATAATATTCGAGCCTTTCATACCTATAGACGTTACATAAAAATTAGTATACCAGCAATTAATGAGCTTGGATCATTTAGACTTAGTAGAGTAAATATAGATGATCATTTAAGAGTATTTGTAAATGGCAAAGAAGCATACAGAACACCAAGATATGGTGAGGGTGATGTAGGAGCTCAGGAATATTCGCCTAATTTAGAGTTAAGGCATTTATTAAAAGCTGGGATAAATGATATTGAGCTTGAGATAGTTATTCAAAAGTGGGGACATTGGGGGGTACAGTTTAGTGTTTCAAAGTTATTAGATTGTAATCAATGGTCTGATAGTTGGGTAGAGCAATGCGATTATATATAATAATACTCCTCCTCCTTAGTTCTTCTGTTTTTGCCTTTGAGGCAGAAAATTGTAAAGCTTTAACTGAGAAAGTCTGTACAGATTATTCCAAGAAACAAGTCGATGGTTTTAATGTAACCAAATGCTGGAAATATGAGCAAAGAGAAATATGCGAAGGTAAGGAACAAAATTATTGTAAGATTTTTGAAGATAACAGAGGCTGCGATGAAATAAGTGGAACTTGTTTAGAAAAAGAGCAACTTGGAATCTGTAAGATATTTAGTAAAAGATTTGCGTGTGGTGATAAGCTAGAAGCTAAAGAAGAAACAAAGCATGTTAGAACCGACTATAATATTTTACGAGATGAGAAAGATCTATCAAACTGCAGCGATCGGGAGATTAATAAAAATTGTGAAGTAGCAAAAGAGATATGTATAGAAGGTGCGTCTACTAGAAACATAAATGGTAAAGATGTTTATAAGGATTGTTGGAAGTGGGAGAAAAAATATATATGTAATACGGGTAGTTATATCGATGAATGCAAGGAATTAGCGGCTGATAATAATTGCCATCAAATATCAAAAGAATGTCTACACTTAAATGTTAAGAGTAAAGAGTGTGATCACTATGAGATAAAATATCAGTGTAATGAAGAACTTAAAAGTAATAAAGAATGTGTAGCAAGCAAATATTGTATAGGTGATAGGTGTAAAACGAGTCCAAGATCACAGCATAATGATTTTGCTTACAGTATAAGTTATTTAAGTATTCTAGCCTCACTTAAATCAAATGAGCTTGAAGGCTGTAAATGTCCAAATAATAAGCAAAACTGTAATCCAAATGAAATAGATACTAGTAGCTGTAAGTTTTTTACAGGAGATAAAAATCGGTGTCGTAAGTATACAGGTGAGTTTAACTGCTGCAGTGATAAAGGTTTTATACGTCAGTTAGTTAAATGTGATCAAGGCGAGAAGGATTTATTTACAAAGAAGAAGTCAAAACTATGTCATTTTGTCGGAAGCTGGAAAGGAAAAGGAGTAAATTTCTATAAGAAAAAGCAATCATATTGTTGTTTCAAGAGTAAGTTATCAAAGATTATTCAAGTTGAAGGTAGAAAACAGCTTAATATAGGTTGGGGTAGTAAAAAGAATCCAGATTGTCGTCCATTAACACTTGCAGAGTTAAGACGTATAGATTTTAGCAAAATAGATTTCAGTGAATTGTTTGGTGATTTAGAGGAACAAGCTAAATCTAAAGTAAAAGAAACAGCTGATAAGATGCGGGATAGCATAAAGAGTCCAAGTAGTTCTAATATGCAGCAGATGGTAAATAAAAAGATCCAAAACTTTTATAAAAATGGGGGTGGTAAGTGAAGCGAATGATCTGGGCTTTTATATATTTCTTTTCCTTTTTTCTTTTTCAACTTGAAATGGTACACGCATTTAAATTTACGCCTGAAATATGTGAGAAATACGGACTTGGTAAAAACTGGTATTGTGAGAATAATAAGCAAGTTAAACCAGATGAGCCAACTTTAGAAGATATAATGAGTTCAAGCAGTCCTGCTGAACAAAAAGCTGCAGAATTAAAAGAGTTATGGGATACTAATTTAAAGCGTGCAACAATTACAGGTAGTAAAGAAGATTTGGAAGGGTTTTTAAAAGTTCATAACTTTATAGTAGATAAGGGGATAGACTTTTCAAGGAATGTACAACGTATTATAGACACCTCGCCTGTTTATGCAAATAATGAGAGCTACTATAAAAATGTAGTTGAGTCAAAACTAAGGGAAGATAGTTATGAGCACCTACTATACGGGGCAAGTAGTAGATACGGACTTGTCTTTATTTATGACGTTTCCTGCCCATATTGTGCTCGTCAATTACCAATATTGATGGATTTTAAGTCAAAATATAACTTTAAGATTCTCGGTATAACAACGGGGGATGGAATTTTTAAAGGATTAGATGAGAATAAGATAGATGAAAATATTGCAAATGATTCTTTAGTTGAAGCATATCCAACTATTATATTAATAGATCGGTTAAACCCTGCAAAGATATTTATCTCTAAAGGATTAATTACACTTGATAAGCTTGAGGAGAAAATCGCAAGAAGGATAGAAGATAGAGAGGTAAGTAGTGATTAGTTGCTTAAGAAATATTCTTTTATTTATGTTAGTTACAAATAGTGCTGTAGCATCTGTTAGTGAGGATTTAGCAGGTATTTGGAGTTCACTTGGTGCAGAGACAGTTACCAATGAAGCTCATTATTATAAGGGCCAAAAGGGAGGACACTACACACTTGGCTCAATGTATTTTGCAAGACAAAAAAGAAATAGGCCAATTATCAGTGTTAATCCTCCAGAAATAGATTTAGATAAAAGCTGTTATAGCCAAGGAGTATTAAACTTTGGAGGGATATCATTTATCTCAGGTGATGAGCTAAAGAGTAAGATTACTAATATAGCAAAGGGTGTTGGGTTATCCTATGCTTATTTAGGTCTAAATGCAGTTAGTCCAGTGCTTGGTGAAGTAGTACAAGAAGTATATAGTAAATTACAGGAGCTTGGAGGATTTTTAGCAGATGAGTGTCAGGTTGCAAAACAGATTGTTAGTTTTGCAGGAGATAAGCCTGCTCAATTTGCTGAAAAAGCTAAAGATATTGTTTCTCGGTTTAAGTTATCTAGCGGTAAAACAGAAGATCTATCTGGAAGTTACAGCAAGTTCCCAAAAGGTAAAGATAGTGCACTAAAAGGAGCTGCAGAAAAAGATGAGAGATTAATATTAGAGGATGTTAATCTAGCCTGGAGAGCAATTGATAAACTGAAAATAACATCTAATGAACTCAAAGAAATGATGATGACCATAAGTGGTACAGTAATCATTAAATCTTCAGGTACTGATAAATCTATGCCCAAGGTACAATATATTTCATCTACGGTAACAAGTCCTAGTGTTCTTGAAGCTTTACTTAAAGGCAATAAGGATATGAAGCTGATCAGCTGTAGTGACACTATAAAATGCTTAGATGTGGTAGAAAAGAATGTTCATATAACAGAAGATAAAAGCTTTGAGCGTAAAGTAACAGACTATTTAGATTTAATAAAGAAAGCCTTAATTGAAGATAGTGAACTTGAAGCTTCTGCTCAAAAGTTTTTAGCAAATGCAGGTCTTCCTGCTTATGCTATATATGATGTACTTTATCAATTTACGCAAGGTAACCCAGAATATGAACAAGGTATATTTGTAGAAGTTATTGCTTGGAATATCTTATATAATTACTTGGCGGACATGCTAAGAGAAGTAAATGAGGCAGCAAATAACCTTGAGCTAGCTGCAAGTAGTGAATTAAAAGAATTTAGAGATTCCATAAAATCAGCCCAGCAATTACTAAATAATCACGAACAAAAAGACCTATCCAGATATAAGTTACAGCTATTCTTAGTAAAAAGGGCTGAGAATATGGAACATGCAATGGCAGATGAGATGTCAGAAATCATATCTTATGCAAGGAGTAATTAATATGAATGAATTTGATATATATACTCTTGGCTCTGGATATTACTTAGAAAAAATCTTAAATGCTATTCGTATCATTATACAAAATCCAGATAAGAATAGTTTTACTTCAATAATGAAGTTTTCCTCAATAGGTGCAATAGTTGTACTTGCTGTTAGGGCTGGTTTAAATAATGATTTTAAATCAGCAGTAAAATGGTTCATAGGTGTTACTGTACTCCTCAGTTTATTTTTAACAACTAAAGCCAAAGTACATATCCATGATATGTTACCGAACTCTTATGGTATTGTACAAGCACCAAGGACAGTAGATGATGTGCCATGGGGTCTGGCGTTACTTGGCTCTACTACTTCTCAAATAGGTAATTATTTAGCAGAGAAGTTTGATATGGCATTTGCTGGAACATTTGTAAATTCAAGTTACCAAGAAACAGGAATGCTATTTGGTAGTAAGATTGTAGAGGATATTAGTAAGCTTAGGATTGATGATGCTAACTTAAAGAGTTTTGTATCTAATTTTTACAAAAGATGTATGGCCCCTGATTTACGCATGGGTTATAACCGCAAAAATGGATATGTAATAAAAGACTTAGTTGATACAGATGACATTCTAACTCTTTTAAAAAAACGCTCTTCAAACGCAAGGATGATTAATTTTGATATTAAGGCAAATTCACCAGTTAATGATAGCAACTCTACAAGTAAAAATGATAACGTTAAAGAAAGCTATATATCCTGTAATAAAGCAGCTAATTACATCGCAGGCAAATTAACCGAAGAGGTAAATAAGAGAGAATCAGTACTTGCTAAAAGATTTACCTCTTATTTTTTTGCAGACAAGCAAGAGATAGATGCAAATAAAGTATTTGCAAGTATTTTAACTAATAGCTATGGACTCTTTCTAAAAAAAGATAGCAAAGATGCTAAAGATACATTGCTACAAAACATTATGATTAACTCAATTGGAGATAATGCAGCTAGTTATAACAAGTCATTTAGTAGAGCAGCAACAGAAGCAACAACTAGTTCAGCTTATTATGCTATATCACAAATGGCACAGAAGTTTGTTCCAATTTATCGGGCAGTATTAGAATGTATATTATATGGGATATTTCCGCTAATACTTATTTTAATGGTAACGCCAATAGGTCTTGAGGTGTTGAAGAACTATGGATTTGGTTTTATCTATCTACAGATGTGGCAGCCAATGTATGCAATATTATTTTGTATAGCAGGGGCTTGGGGTAAATATTATGCAAGTGGTATAGATAGTTTAACTTTCGCTAATCAGCTAAAGATAGCGCATATTAATAGTGAGATATCAGCAGTAGCTGGCTACATGCTGGCACTTATTCCGATACTATCAGTATTTGTAACTAAGGGTATGGTATCAGGTATGGGTAACTTAGCAAGCTCAGTATTTTATATTCCACAAACAGCAGCAGTAAATAATGCAGAACAAGCCATTAAAGGTAATTATCAAGTTGGTACCACTCAAATTGATACTCATAGCTATAACAATACAAGCAGTAATAAATATGATGATAACTATTCGTGGATGAGTGGCATGAAGTCATTTGCGATGCAAAGTGGTGCTCAGGAGAAGATGTTTGCTGATGGAAGAACAGGTATTGACAGTACTGGAGCACTGAGTAACTTAGGTGGACTGATTAAGATAGACTGGCAGAAAATGATGGGTAATAGGTATGATCAAAGCATAAGCGATCATATGAGTAATGCAAGTAGATATGCAAGTTCGTCAGTAGAGAGTGCAACATCAGGTTACTCAAAGCTATTTGGGTTTGATCAGCATTATAGTCAAGGTAGTAATACGCACCAAAACTTGATGAAAGGCTTCAGTCAAGAGGACAGACAGTCCATCAATGAAGCCAGAGATTATGTAGAAAGCTTTGCTAAGGAGCTAAAACTGGATAGAATGGATGCTTTAAGGTTAGCCTTTGGTACCAAAGGACTTCCAGCATCTATTGAAGCAAGTACTCTGGGTCAAAAGAGTATGTCAAATAATGAATCTCTCAAATCAAGTAGTACTAATCAATTAGCTAACTCTCTAAGTAAAGTTGAAAATATTGTATTATCTAATCAATACCAATCAAATGATAGTGTGAGTAGTAGTATGCTAGATAATGTTAGAAGTGATTTTAATGAGGCTAGAGCTGCTAGCTTTGAAGCATCTAAATCTATGGATCATGTTCACAGTTTACAGCAATCAAAAAGCAACTTTGAGCAAAATAGTGCAAGTATTAGCCAAGATTATAATAATAAATTTGCTGAAGATAAAATCAAAGAATATGGAGCTGGAGCTACAGAACAGATGATACGTGATAATCCTGATAGAACTTATCAAGAAGCAAGTAAGTGGCTTGATAATAGATTAGCTCTTAATAGTAATATCTTACAAAAAGACTTTACAGATAGTAATGAGATTATGCTATCCTCTAAACAAGTTAAAGATCGTCATTATGCACAAAAAGAAGAATTAAAAATTTATAATCAAAATAATATCAGAGAAGTTGAGAATGTATCTCCAAAGAATTTTAACAATAATATAAAAAAGAAGACAGAAAATACTGATTTAAAGCAAGAAGTATTAAGTTTGCAAACAGCAACCGACCACACATTTGCACATAAAGAAAAAACTTTATCTATAATAAATGAATCTTTAAAGCAAAATGTAAAAGAAAAGAACAATGATTCTGCTTCAAAAACTGTATATGATGCGGTATCTAGACCAGATCAAATAAAGCTGAATATAAATAATAAAAAATAAATTATTAATACTCTTATCAACTTATTAAAAAGGTTTTTATGGTCGACATTAATTTTACTCTAAGAATGAATAAACAAGAAAAATCAGTCTTATCAAAAATCTCTAAGAAATTAGATATGACTATTACTGATTATATCAAGCAACGATTGTTTCTAAGTAATCCTGATATTACAGATCAAAAATTCGTATATGAGACGGCAATAAATGCAAAGCATGATTATTTGACGATGGGAATGTTGCAGGAGGTATACTTCATGTTGAAGTGGCTTGTTAAAGATCATCTAGAAAATCAACTTGAAGATGATGAAGAAGTACAAGAATTACTTAGTTCTTTTCATAGGGCTGCTAAAGAAAGTGTTGCCAAAAATGGATACTTGAGGGTTGAAGCAAGTGAGTGATTTTATCCGTGGAGGACAGGTAACTTTCCATAAGTTTCGGATGCTTATGCAGGTAAGTAGGGTACTTACTAGAATAAGTCTTGCTTTAATAATTTCATCATTTGTTTACTGTTATTATAAGGATTTGAACCATAATGAATGGAGAATAGGCTTTGCATGGATAAAAAGAGATCTTTTTAAAACTAGCAGCATTGATAGTAGTTTTACATATATTAGTAAATATGGGTATCAGAAGACTACTACTCTACATAATCTTGATTTTGATCCTTATGTACTTGAAGTAGTTCGTAAATTCGAGCTTACCTTTGGTAAATCGCTAATGCTTTCTTTGATTATGGTATTAGTAGTTATTGGAGGTGCCATAGGTTTCTTTTGGTTTAAGGGAAAGCATTTGAGAAATGTGAATAAGCAAAGAGGAATCTTTCCCTTAAAACCTAAAGAGCTTAAAAAAAAGCTCCTAGTCCATAATAAATTATTTAAGCGTTATATTCCATATAATCTTGCAGATTATCCCTATCCTGTTAGTGGAAATAAAGAATCATGGTGTTCCGGAGAACAGTCTCATACGTTAATTATTGGTTCCTCTGGAGCAGGTAAAACTACTATTATAAGAGATCTTGTCTATCAGCTACATAAAAGAAAACAAAAAGCTATTATTCTTGATATGAAGGGGGATTTTATCAAAAACTTTTATGTAGAAAAAAGAGGTGATGTTATCCTAAACCCACTTGATCAAAGAGGAAGAAACTGGTCGATATTTAATGAGACTAATCCATTAAAAGGATTTTCAACTATTGCTAAATCGTTACTACCTAAAGAATCTAAAAGTGATCCTATTTGGATTGAAGCAGCAAGGGGAGTAGTTGCCGAACTTGCTAGCCTATATTTTAATGAGAACTTATCAATGTCTGAGTTTGCTGATAAGATATTAAAGACTGAGCTTAGTACTCTATCTACGTTACTTGAGAAAACTCCAGCTTCTAAGATTATCAATGAAGATATTGAAAAAGCTGCCTTATCAGTACTTATGGTATTAAGTACTTATTTAAGACCACTTAAACTTTATAGGAAATCAGATAATTGCTTCTCTATTACTGAGTGGATAAATGACTCAAGTCAAAATAATTTTTTATTTATCAGCTCAAAGTCTGATGTAAAAGAAGATCTTAATCCATTAATATCTTCTCAAGTTGGAATAGCCATTAATGCTGTAAGAGCCTTAAAAGAATCAAGTAATACACCAAAGATCTGGTTTATTATAGATGAGCTTGCATATTTTGATCAAGGCATAGCAGGTCTTCAAGAAGGCCTTGCAAGTGCTAGGTCATATGGAGGATGCTTTGTACTGGGTACTCAAGATATAGAGATGATTGAGAAAATATATTCGAAAGAAGTAGCAGCATCAATTGCAAATAACTGTAGTAATAAGATATTTATGAAAGTAGCAGGAAAACATAGCGCAGAATGGTGTTCTAGTGCCTTGGGTGAAGGTGAGATAGAAGAATGGAATGAAGGATATTCTTATGGTTCTCATGAGATGCGAGATGGGATATCGGTTAATAAGAGGCAGACTGTACGTAAGGTGGTACTACCATCCGAGCTAATGTCGCTTAAATCTGGAGAAGGATATATAAGTTTTTCTGGATTTGAGCCGGCTAAATTTAAGTTTAGGAATGCTATATTTGAGAATATTGCTAGTAGTTATAATGAAAATAGTGAGTTAATGGAACTCTTTAAACAAGAACTTATTGAGGCAGCTCAAAAGAGAAAAGAGATTGAGGTTGAGCTAAATGCTCAAGAAAAAAAGGGTAATAATGAAAAGCAAATAAAACTTTCAGAAATTAAAAAAGATATTAATAAAGAGAAAAAACAATCTAAAATACTTGAAAATAATTGGGATTAATGGAGTACTTAATGACAAAAAATAAAATTACCGACACAAAACAATTTACAGAGTTCTTTGTTGCAATCAAGGAAAAGGTAAAAAGTGCACAATATACAGCACTTAAAGCTGTGAATAAAGAGCTAATAAGTCTCTACTGGGAAGTCGGTAAAATTATTGTTCAGAAACAGGCTGAACAAGGTTGGGGGAAATCAGTTGTAGAATTACTGGCCAAAGAATTACAAGCAGAGTTCCCTGGAACTCAAGGGTTTTCAGTAACTAGTCTTTGGAGAATGCGTAATTTTTATTTAGCATATCATAATGATTCAAAACTCGCGCAGGCTGCGCGAGAAATTGCTTGGACCCATAATTTTGTTATAATTGAAAGATGTAAGGACAATTTAGAGCGTGAATATTACATACAAATTGTCAGAAGAAGCGGATGGTCACGCGAGACACTAATGAGAGCTATTAAGAATCAATCCTACGAAAAGTTTATATTAAATCAAACCAATTTTGAAACGAAACTTTCACCTGTTATGAGCAAGGAAGCAAAGCTTGCATTAAAAGATGAATATTCCTTTGACTTCTTGGAATTAGGAGAAAAACACGCAGAACGAGATTTAGAACGTGAACTTCTTAATAATATACGTCGCTTTTTAACTGAGATGGGACATTATTTTACCTTTGTCGGGAGTCAATATCGTATTGAGGTAGATGATAAGGAGTTTTTCATAGATCTACTTCTATATCATCGTAAATTACGCTGTTTAGTTGCTATAGAATTAAAGAGAAAAGAATTTAAGCCTGAATATTTAGGTAAAATGCAGTTTTATTTATCTGCATTAGATGATCTAGTAAGGTTAGACGATGAGAATCCTTCTATAGGAATTATCGTATGTGAAGAAAAAAGTAGGACTATGGTTGAGTATACTTTAAGGGATGTCAATAAACCAATGGGAGTTGCAACTTATACAACTGAAGAGTCATTACCTAAAGCTTTTAAGGGATTACTACCTTCTCCTGAAGAGATTGCCCATCACTTAAGAGTTTTTAAGGAAGAAGAAAATGAATAAACTTATATTATGCAATTATGTCAACAATGTTGACATATTTGCAGTTATAAAAAAATAGTATTTATATGCTTTCGGTCAAAGCTTTTAGTAGTGCAGGTGCAGCTAGTAAATATTATAGTCAAGGCGATTACTATGGCAGTGAGGGAGAAGGTATTTGGCTTGGAAGTGGTGCTAAGGATTTTGGGCTAAATGGTAACTTTACTGCTAAGATTGATAAATCCTTCAATAACTTACTAAAAGGTATATTACCAGGTGGTCAAGTACTTGGTAGAAAAACCAAAGAAGGTATTGAGCATAGGCCTGGTGTGGATCTGACTTTTTCTGCTCCTAAGAGCTTTTCTATTGAGATGTTAGTTTTTGCAAGTCCTGAGAAAAGAAAATCCTTGGAGCATGCTTTACTTAATAGCGTCGATAAAACTTTAAGTTATATAGAAAAGCAAGGCTATGTTATTGTTCGCAGAGGTCAAGGTGGAAAAGAAAGAGAAAAGATTAATAAACTAACATTTGCTGGTTTCCTACATACAACAAACCGTAACTTAGAACCACAAGCTCATATTCATACTTTCCTTGCAAATGTAGCTAAATGCTCAGATGATAAGTACCGTAGTATTAATACAGATATACTATTTAAGAAAGTTAAATTACTTGGGCAGGTCTTTAGAAATGAGCTGGCAATTGAGACTAAAAAGCTTGGATACCAGATAAATACTAATATGCTTTCTGATGGTAGTAGTTCTTTTGAGCTATCACACGTTGATCCTAAACTTATAGAGGCCTTTTCTACTAGACGCAAGGATATCGATGAAATATGTAAACTCCGAGATATTAAAACTAAAGAAGGAAGAGATAAGGTAGTTATTCACTCTAGAAAAGCCAAAGAGCAAATAGATGAATCAAGTCTTAAATCTCTTTGGAATGAAACTGCACAAAAAGTACAGAATGATATTAACCAAACTAAAGTGAATAACCATAATAAAGAATATAGTAAAAACGTTAATAATCTATCTAAGTTAAAAGAGGGTATTAGTAATGTTATTCAGAAATTGAGTAATAGATATAGTTTACCATTAGATACAGCAGATCAAAAAACTGCAGCGATTGATATAAGAGACTTAGCTCTGTTATGTATAAAAGATGTTTCCTATTATAAGTCTGTGTTTACAAGAAATGAACTTGAAGAAAAATGTCTTAAATATAGTATTGGTTCTTTTAGGGTCCAAGATATTGTATATGAAATAGATGAATTTACAAAATCAGGGTTCTTAATAGCTAAAGATAATATGCTAACTACCAGGGAACTATTTGATAAGGAAAACATAATACTTAAATGTGCAGAAAATGCTATCTGTTCTTCAAAATCTATAGTTAAAGATAAGTGTTTTAATAAACATTTAGATAAATTTACAAAAAGAGAATTAGCCAAGAATCAAACCTTTAAAGTAAATGATCAGCAAAAAACTGCTATTAAACATATTATGACTTCTTCAGATAAAATAGTAACTATGGAAGGATTACCGGGAGTTGGTAAATCTACTGTACTTAATGCTATTCGTGATATCTCAGGCAGGAAAGTAATAAGTTTAATTGGTCTTGGAGAAAAGTTTAAAGGATCTGCACCTACAGCTTCTGCAGCTAAGACTTTAAGTGAATCTGCTAAGGTAGAAGCTAAAACTTTACATAGTTTTTTAGCTAAATATCAAGGTTTTATTGAAGGCAGAGGGAAAGAATCTCTCCCTGCTATGAAAAGAGAGTATAAAAAAACTATTATATTTATAGATGAAGCATCCCTTATTTCCACAAATACTATGTTTAGATTATTAAAGCTACAGGAGATGTTTGGTTTTAGGTTAGTTATGACTGGTGATACCAAACAGCTTGGCTCTGTAGAAGCTGGTAAACCTTTTGAGCAAATGCTAAATATACTAAAACCTGTAAAGTTAGATCAGATTGTAAGACAAAAAGACAATTCTCATAAAGAAGCAGTACTTGCTACTAGTAAAGGTGATATAGTTAAAAGCCTTGATATACATAAAGATAATATTAAGCAAGTTAGCAAGAAATTAAATAAGATGGTTGAATCTTCTACTGCTTTATATCTGTCTTATAGTAAGTTAAAACGTGATAAGACTTTAATTATATCTCCAACAAGAATACTTAGAGATAAAATCAATGAAAATATAGTAAATAACCTTAAACAATTGAATGAGCTAAGTAAAATAGATAACAAGGATTATATATTTACTACCTATAGAAACCAAGATATGACTACAGCTGATTATAGCTTTGCTCCTGCCTTTAAAAAAGGAGAGGTAATAAAGTTTAATGCCAGATATAGCAATGGCATTGCTAAAGGTGATTATCTTAAAATCAAGGATATTAATGAGATTAGTAACAGCCTAATCTTAGAAAAAGAAGGTAAGAGTATTGTTTTTAACTTAAAGAAGAACGTTGATTATTCTAATAAAATGGAAGTATTTTATGAGCGTGATATAAAGCTATATAAGGGATTAAAAATAGTCTTTACTAAAAATAATAAAATACATGGTTTAATTAACTCTGAAACTGGCATAATACAGAACCTGGACAGTAAAAAAGCTACTTTAAGACTAGAAGATGGTACAACTAAGACTATACAATTAGAGCATCTTAAACATATAGATTATGGTTATGCAGTAACTGTACATTGCTCACAAGGTAAGACAGTACAAAATACTATTGCGGCAATTAATAACAACAAATTGCTCAGTAATCAAAAGATGTGGCTAGTAGCCACCTCAAGGCACCAAAGTAAGTTTACTGCAATTGTAGAAGATAAAAACAAACTACAGCAATATCTAGTAAGTAATAATGGTAAAGAAACATCAGCTATAGAATTTAGTGCAGGTATTAAAACTGATAAAACGCTAGATAGAGCAAATAACTTGCAAGAAACACCGAATAATAATAAAATAAATCAGGTAAAAGAATTACAATCTGTGTAAGTAGTATTTATGTATAAAAAAATTATTTTTGATTTACTATCTGCAATTGCTGCTTTTGCATTTGTTTCGGATTATAAATTTATATCTTTTATTATTTTACCTGTCTTATTATTTATGCATTATAAATACAAAATTCATGTTCCTCATGAAACAGCAGACCACATATATGATCCATCATATTCTAATTATCCAGGAAATATATATCGTTCTACTAAAATTGATTAAGTATGCTAACATCTTCCTAAGTTATGGTTGCAAAAATACCTTTCTTATTTTGTTTTCTAAAAATATTTTTTATAATTAACCAAAGCAACAAGAGTATAAGAAAACAATATTATTAAACTTTTCTAGATGTCATTAAGACGTCTACTATAATCCTTTTATTTTAGAGGTTACAAACCTATGACGTCAGCAAGACGTCTATATTTTGATTTTACTGACGTCAATAAGATGTCTAACTCAACGCCTTATAATTCTTAACTTAGAAGGCGATGCACCAGGGGTGCGATTGGTGTGACAACAAATTTTTAAATTTGTGCTAACTAAAACAGCTATGCTGTCATCAATTTGACTTTCTTTAATTGTATATTTATATTCAACTCTTTATCTATTTTATAATAGCCTATCTGGCAATTGAAGATATTACTTATATAGTTTATTACATGAAAAAGATTCTTAAAAAACCATCAACTAAAACTTCAACATCTTCATCCACAAAATCAGTGGATAGAATCTTAGATGGTATAAACTTAAGTTCTCCCCCTTCCCTACTCAGATTTATTTCTAATAATAGATATTATAATTTATACATTCACTATAATCTTTTTGGTGAACTCATCATTACTAAGAATTGGGGTGGATTATTTAATAAAAGAGGTGGGGCTAAATCTGAGTATACCTTACCTTCTAACTTGCCAAGCACCCTTAAATCTATTATTAATACTAGGTTAAAACATGGCTATAGTTTAGCTAATATTAACAATAGACATATTAACTTAAGTGAACATTCATGCTAGATAATAAAAGAGACCAACCTCATGATAGTTATATTAAGTCTATGATGAGTCATACTAAAGTTGCTAGGGATTTCTTTGAGCGTAGACTTCCTGAGCATATCAAGAAGGCTGTAGATTTAGATTACCTAGAACCTTGTAAAGAAACATACTTTAATAGTGATTTAAAAAGGAAAGAAGTAGATTTATTGTTTAAAACTAAGATAGCAGGTAGTGAAGGTTTCTTAAGATTACATGTGGAGCATCAGTCTACCATAGATAAAACTATGCCTCTTAGGATGCTTGATTATACCTATAAAATAATGACAGAATATTTTAAGAACCATAATAAATTACCTGTTATTTATTCTGTAGTGTTATACGCAGGCAAAAGACCATATAATGCTCCTACTAATCTTATTGAGTTATTTGAAGAAAATCAAAGAGAATTAGCAAAAGAAATGCTAATTAACCCATGTAATCTTATAGATTTAACGTTAGCTGATAATGAATCTTTAAAAGAGTCTCTTTTAAGTGGTTTAATGGAGTTTTTACTGAAAAATATCTTTACTTCTGATATATACCCAGTGTTATCAGATATCTCTAAGGAATTACAAAGACTTGAAGTATTAGATATAGAAATATTGATGACATTATTAAAATATGTTAGTATAGTAAATACGGATAATGTAGAAAAAATAGAAAAATTTATAGAAGAAACTTTAATAGATAAGGATAAAGCTATGGGAACTCTTGCAGAACATTGGTTGCAACAAGGAGTTGAGAAAGGAATTGAGAAAGGAGTTAAGAAAGGAGTTAAGAAAGGTATGCGCCTGGTAGCTCTGAATATGCTTAGGAAAAATATCGATAAAACAACAATTTCTGAAGTAACTGGTCTTTCTCTTTCCGAACTACTTAATCTTGAGGGAGATATTTAATTCTTGCTCCCCTTCCCTTGTTTTTATATCTAGTAGCATTGTATTCAGTACTGAATTAAAGGCTCTTGCGAAGGGCCTAGATCTCATCTGGTTTCTTAAGGTACAATACTAAATTATTAAATATCTTTTTTTAAATATTGATAAAGAGTTTCTCTAGTAATGCTATATTCTCTAGCAATACGAGATTTTGGAATCCCTAAATCTAACTTTTCCTTTATTTGTTGTATTTGAAGGTCATTTAATTTGCTTTTTCTTCCTTTATATAAACCTTTTTGTTTAGCAAGCTCAATTCCTTCTCTTTGTCTTTCTCTAATTAAAGCTCTTTCAAATTCTGCAAATGCACCCATTACCGATAATAATAAATTAGACATTGGAGAATCATCTCCGGTAAATACTAAATTCTCTTTAATAAACTGTATCTTAATATTTTGACTGGTTAAACTTTGGACTAATTGCCTTAAATCATCTAAATTGCGAGCTAACCTATCCATACTATGGACTATGACAGTATCACCTTCCCTTGCATAATCTAATAAAAGTTTTAATTGTACACGATCAGTGTTTTTACCAGACACCTTATCAATAAATATTTTATCTAATTTAATACTTTCTAACTGACGATCACTATTTTGATCATGACTACTTACCCTAATGTAGCCAATTTTTTTTCCTTCCATATTTCATATCCTATAGTCTGATTTAATGTCAGGTTTTGAAAATACTATTATCTCATATTTATGTCAATATAATATCTAGACCTTTTTGCAGACATGTCCAATAATAATAAAATTAACTCTATTCTGATATTTTTTACATTAAATCATGTATGTCAGTATAGGGTATACCCTATACTTATATATACTGTAAAAAACATGTCTATAGTATATTTATATTTTTAAATAATAGTAACACTTATTTATAGGAGTTAAGAATAATAAACCATTAGAATAGTTGAGAAGGTCTTTTAACAATCTAATAAATTATCAGTAATAGGTCTAACTTGGGTCTGTTGCCACTGTACTTATTATAGCACTTGCTTTCTTGATTATTGGAAGAAGGCTTGGATCATTAAAATTAATAATCTTTATATTACTCAACCCAAGTGTATCCGTAATATTACGTCTAGATGTACAATAAACGGTCCAATCTCTTTTTACTTAACTCCTCTAATAAAAACTTTGATACATATCCATAACCAAAAATAAGTACAGTTTTATTCATAAATTCTATAGGTACTTTTAATCTTACATACTTAAGGTAAGTTACTATTAAAGTAACATTAACTCTACTTTTCACTTTTTTAATCAATATAAAATATATATTTTTATCATTATTCAATATTTAGTATATTATCTAAATTATAATAGAGGGTGGTTCTTTTAACATTAAAGGTTCTGCATATAGCTGCTTTACTTACTCCTGATTTTAAAGCTTCGTTTATAGCATGCATCTTCTCTAATAAAATCACTTTCGGTCTCCCTCCCCTCTTACCTCTTTGCTTGGCTGAGGCTAGCCCTGCCATTATTCTTTCTTTAGTTAGAGAATGCTCATATTGAGCTTATGCTCCAAATACACTAAATAAAAACTCTCCATGCGGAGTTGTTGTATCCATCTGTTCTGTTATAGATTTAAATCCTATATTTATTTCTTTAAAAGTATCAATGAGAGTTATTAAATGAGATAATGATCTTCCAAGTCTATCTAATTTCCAAACAATTAAACAATCTCCTGTTTTTAAGTATTTTAGGGCTTCTTGTAATCCTTTCCCCTCTTCTGCTAACACAACTTAAAGTTGTAGTTAAGCATTTATCTAAAACTGTACATGGGCCTAATACTAACTAATAACAAACAATTATATTAATCTATATAAGTAATCTTATTTTCTTCTATATTTAATCTCATTAGTTTGAATATCAAAACCTAATAACTTAAGACCTTTGAGAATCAATGATCTTTCTGTTTCCTCTGGCTTATCAATAAGGTATTTCTTCATTTACACTTTTTTAATTTCTTGGCGCTATAGCCACTATCCTTTCATATTTTATATCATTTGTCTTAATAGTAATTTCTTCTTCATTCTTACCTACCTCTTCAATTTTAACGGCTGTAGATCTCCTCGTATATGTCGTGAAATAATTGTACCTTGTTGTGACATTGTAATAATCATCCTATAATTTATAGGCTTATGTTTACGTTCTAATGTTTGATTTAACTCCTGTACTAGTTGATAGGTTTCTACTGCTGATGTTAAATCATCAGCTGATGGTTTTAAAGGTATTATAGACAAATCGCTTGCAACAAGTGCTTTGATTGTTGTCCTATTTCTAAATCCACCGGTGTCTATGATTATAGGATAATATTTGGATTTCAGTTCTTCTATGACATTAAAAACATTCTCTTCTGGTTCTGCAACAATATATATATTCTTCAAAACCTAATCTTCAAAATTTCTTTTTATAATACTCCCTTGAGGATCGGCATCTATAACTGCTGTTTTGAACCCACTTTGAGCACAATGACATGCGATACTTCTTACTAAAGTAGATTTACCAGCTCCTCCTTTAGTGCTTGCAACGGTAATTATGGGCATATAAGTTTCTCCATTATGTACTGCTTTCCCAAAAGTTAATGCCGTTTCGTTCTAGGAATGAGAAAATTATTAATAATAGACTGATTATTAAAGATGAAATGATTGGCGACAGCATTAATAATTTGTATGGATAATATTTCAGAGTTTTAATGGTCATATCACACTCCTAATCTTCTTTTTAATAAATTCTGAGTAATGTTTTTTGAATTATACAATTCTTTCATAATTGCACGAAGATAAGATTTCTTAGTATCGAAAAGTTTTTTCAATAAATTAGTAAGCATTATCTTACCTCAGGTATGAAAATAAATAGCAATATTTTTAAACTTGCTGAAAAACAGCTAGATACACTAAATAATCTTAAATTAGCAACAAAGAGACTTATCCTTACAAGTGCAAGGGACAAAGTCCCTTAGAACTACAATTCATCCTTTAAATTATTATTGTCTACACCCGCAAAAGTACATATCTCATCTAGCTTTGCGTTTAGTGGTGATGATGCATCTCTAAATTCAGATAAACTATGACACTGCTTATCAAGGACTGTTAGGTAGTTTGGATCATAATCTGGATTCTTCTCTATACTAAATTCTCCATCCCTATGCCATGATCCCCTTATCTGATTATTTGGTAACATATCTGATGCATAAAACACTTTATCCTCAGTCATACTTTTTATAGTAAAAATTATCTCACGATTATCACCATTCTCAAGACAATACTGCTTCTCAACTTCTTTATATTTATTAAACATTTCAGCAATAGAGTTACCATAAACATTTGGTCTAAACGTACCAGAATAAGCTATATACTTATAGGAAGTATTATCATTTAATACAAAAGCAAGATCTAAATCCTTCATTAACTGAGTAAACTTAGCATATTCTTCTGCAGCTGAATACTCTCCTTTATGAGCACGAAACTCCTCTACTTTCACTTTACTTTGCCTGATAATAGCTTCTAAATCTATATTACTACTTTGTGCTTGGGCTTCTCTTATTCCATCTAGAATATTCTGCATCCTTGTAAGTCCATCTATATAATTATGAGTATATTTATCCATAATTGTATGATCTAAATGACCATCAATACCAGGAGCCCATAGTTTTTTCTGATCTAAGATCGGCTTTAGATCTACTCCGATAGATTTTGCAAATAAATTAGCAACTGTATTACTATTTTGTACATGACATATTGACTCAGAACAACCAAGTACACTTAAAGCTAGCTTATAATCATAATTACCAGCATTTATCTGCTTACCGATTTCCCACATCTTTTCCATCTTATCCTGGATTTCTATGTCTGTTCCGGTAATTGTGTAAAGTTTTACTTTATTTGATGGGTTAAAGTCTCCATCAAATAATTTTTGGTTCTCTTTCGTATAGTCAGCATAAACTACCTTTAGATCATTAGTAAATGATGCAACAAAACCAGGGCACTCAGGACCTGATCTTAAAATCTTTTCATTACCTTGACTATCAGTACTCACTAAATAAAGATGTTGGGTAAAGCTTAATGGTTTTTTTACTGGTCTTGCAAAAATTTCAATTGTTGATGATGTCATAATTTTTATCCTCTTTATCAATAATTAAATAACAAACCCTGTATATGTTGAACCAAAAATTTCTATTAATTTATGATTTTTATCACCCATAAACCATATCTCATAAACTTGAAAAGGAGGTAAACTAAGCCAACCGCTCTCATATTCACACCAATAGATTATGTCATATTTTTTCATGTCATGCGACATATCTTCCTCACCTGACCTATCTTTACACCTTGCCCCAGATTGCTCAAATAATTTCATCATTTCTCTTATATCTGAACCTAAAGGAAATTGTGTCTTAAGGACAGTATTAAATTCTTCGCGATTCTTATAACTTTCGAATTTTAAAGGCCTATTATCTAGCCAATCTTTAATAAATATATATGCTATTAATATGGATATTAGTGTAGCTATCACTATTAAAAACCTCTTCATGAAAGTACCCTCCTGCTTCCTGTCTGTATCTTGCGCATATCTTCTTCCAAAATATTACTCTAATATATCACAAGATTTTCGATTATTATATTAATATTCTTTTATAGTATAGAGATTCACTTATCACAGGCAGATTCCCCCGGTAGAATCACTCTGTGTAATTTATTAACTTTCTAGAGTGAAATATATCTATAAAAAGTAGCTCTAGAGATCTTTAAGATGTTACAGATATCGTTGATGCTCATATTATGGTTCTCATGCATCTTTTTAGCTGTTAGCACTTTGGGATTATTAGATAATGTTTTCTTTCTGCCCCCTAACCTTCCCCTTGCTCTTGCTGCATTAAGTCCTGCCCTTGTTCTTTCTTGGATTAATCTTTTCTCAAATTGGCTAAGTGATGAAAATATATTAAACACAAATTCACCAGATGCTGTTGTCGTATCTATAGGACCATCACATAGAGATTTAAAAGCTATTCCTTTCTTTTGGAAATCATTGATAAGAGATACAAGATGTATCATTGATCTTCCTAGCCTATCTAATCTCCAAACAACAAGAGTATCTCCTGCTTGTAATTCTTCTAGACATTTATTTAATCCTGGTCTTTCAGATTTTGATCCTGATACTTGATCAGTAAATATGTCTTTACTATCACAACCAAAACTCTCTAGAGCATCTATTTGCATTTTTAGATTTTGATCATTTTTACTTACCCGAGCGTAACCTATTTTTCTATTCATGAGATTTTTCTTACTTTTATGTATTATTATGAGTAAATAGTACTATGATTAATGAGATAACAATATAATATATAAATAACCATTATTTTCAACTAGAATTTTTCTTCTCAAAAAACGGTCGTTTAACGAGACATTCTACATACTCTATTTTTACATATATTATAATGAATTAATAAACACCCCTCCTACCCTACTCACTCAACAGTATTACTATAAAACCCTATTCAAATATTCTAAAAAGAAACTTAATATATAGTGAATTAATTTGTATTAGGGTTAGGCGCGATGAGCAAAACCTACAAATAGTAGGTGAGCAAAGAGTAACGACATCCCTAATACAAATTAAAAAACTATAACATAGTATACTATTGTAATATTAACTCTGTTTATCAATAAAAATAATATTTAACGTATAATTATTTGATATTTATCTTTAAGTATATACTATAATAGTATATACTATACTATATTATAGTCATAACTTAATAAGGATGTATTTCAGTGATAATAGTTGTAGGTAGTGAAAAAGGCGGTACAGGAAAAACAACAATAGCTACTAATTTATCAATAATTAGGGCTCAAAATGGTTGCGATGTGTTATTAGTAGATGCAGATCCTCAGAAATCTTCAACAGATTTTGCAAGCGTACGCGATGCCGAAGGTCATCAACCAGAGATATCTTGTACTTCTATTACTGGCAAAATATTGGGAAGCGAATTAAGAAAACTGAGAGATAAATATGATGATATTATTGTAGATGTGGGGGGCAGAGATAGTGCTTCCTTAAGAAGCGCTCTTCTTGAAGCTGATATAATGGTTATTCCATTTTTACCAAGCCAATTTGATGTATGGAGCATGGAACGACTAGATTTAGTTATAGGCGAGGCAAAAACAATGAATGAAGAACTTAAAACTATAGCTTTTCTTAACAAGGTTGATTCTTATCCAAACAGTCAGCTCGTAGAAGATGCAAGTAAATTATCAACAGAGCTTAGTAATATTAATTTTTCTAAAATAAAAGTAGGATATAGAGTGTCTTTTAGAAGGTCTGTAGCAGAAGGACAGGCTGTAACAGAAGTCACAAAAAAGGATGAAAAATCTATAACAGAAATAATGAATTTATATAAAGAGGTATTTAAAAATGCGTAAAAGACCTATAGATGTATCCAAAGCAGAAAAATTTATCAATGATTCCTCTGCTGAACAAACAAAGGAAGGACTTGATGAATTGTATAAATGTGTTAAAGGTAATGTTTGGCCTTTACAAGACACAACCGACATTTGTACCTTAGCAGAAGGTAGTAATTTAAAGAAACCTATTTTAATAAATACTAATGAAAAAGAATGGCTTACCATTGAAAGGCATTTAAAAGATTTAAATGTATCAGTCAAGACTGAGTGGTATAAAAATGCTATTTTTAAAACTATAAAAGAAGAACAAATTATGTGTCTTAAGAAGACAAAAAACAAAATGTAATAGCATATATTATACTAGTATAGTATATATTATAAAGGTGATTAGGTTGACAAAAGATTATACACATAAGAAGTCTCTTACAGTACAGGAAGAACCTCAAGATATTGGATACATTGCTCGCGCACTTGTTTCAGCATCTTTACCTCACTCAAAACCCAAAGGTTTAGTATATAAGAGACAATGTAATAATTTCACTCTTTCCATTATTGGTAATGATGAGGCTGGTGGTATACCCTATGGATCTTATCCAAGAATAATACTTTCTTGGTTGTCTACAGAAGTTTTTAAAAATAAATCAAGAGAAATTATTCTAGGAAAGAGCCTAAGTAATTTTATGAAAAACCTAGGTATATCTGTCAGCGGAGGTAAGTGGGGTACTCTTTCAAGATTCAAAGACCAAATGTGCAGACTATTTGCTTCTACTATCACATGTACTTATCATGATGCTTCAAATGGCAAGTTTATTTCAACAAAAATTTCTATAGCAGATAAAACTAGAGTATTTTGGAATCCTGAAAATTTTGATAACATAGATGTTTTTAATTCTAAAATTCTATTAGGGGAAGAGTTCTATAATGAAATATTATCAAATCCAGTTCCTATTGATATAGAAGCTGTACAGATACTAAAAGATAGTTCTCTAGCCCTGGATATTTATTTTTGGCTTACATATAGAATGAGCTACTTAAAGAAACCTATATTACTTAACTTTGAAACTTTGCAATCCCAATTTGGAGCTGGTTATACAACTTCACGTCATCATAAATACGAATTTAAACGAAAGTTTATATTACAATTAGAAAAAGTTTTGGAAGTATATAATGAAGCTAACGTAAATATCTTAGATTCAGGTATTTTACTATCTCCTAGTAATACTCATATTAGAATGTCTGACAGTATCAAGGATAAAAATCAAACTATTATAGAACAAGATGATTTATATCACTCTCTTAAAAATGACTTTTCACTACCAGAAAAACAAATTCTTAATTTGCTCGATACCTATGAGAAAAGCATTATTAGAAATGCTATAGAACATACTGTTGAACGTTTGAATTATAATAATACTAAAATTAATAACATAACAGCATATTTAATTTCCGCTATAAAAAATTCATTATCACCTAGTACCCATACGCTTGAGCATAATGAAAATAATAAACAAGATATAGACCTATTTTTACAATCAATTGATAATGATCATGAAAAACAAGTATTATTAGTATTATTAAAGCAATATGATATTCCTATATTTAAATCGTGGTTTATGAAAATGAGAGTTGATACTATTACTGAACGTGAAGTTGTTTATGTTTGCAAAACAGACTTTATAAAAGAATACTTATTAGATCATTATAAAGAAGATATCTTATATGCTTGGAAGCAAGTTTGTCCTTCTTTAGAAAACTGCATTTTTCATTCTATAAGAAATTATGCCTCCCGATTAGAAGAAGAGAGTATTTGTATTAATAGTTAATACAAGTATATATAAGAGAACATGTTATATCTATTTATAATAGCGTTTTCTAGGACTAATGTGTCGTCTAATAATGCGTAATGTGTCGTCTAATAATGCGTAATGTGTCGTCTAATAATGCGTAATGTGTCGTCTAATAATGCGTAATGTGTCGTCTAATAATGCGTAATATCTAATTCTTCAGGACAAAGTAATCATAATCGCTAATGAATTTATAT